>JAAYDS010000277.1 GCA_012729155.1 Chloroflexota bacterium
CTGCTGATGCACACTGGCGATCAACCCGTGCCCTCGCAGAGCGGCCTGTTGACCACGGTGGCCTACGGGCTAGAGGCAGGCAAATGCGCCTATGCCCTCGAGGGCTCGATCGCTGTGACGGGCGCAGCGGTGCAGTGGCTGCGAGACAACCTGGGGCTCATCCAGAATGCTGCCGAGACCGAGACCATCGCCAGCGCCGTGGCCGACACGGGCGGCGCCTACTTTGTGCCGGCGTTCTCGGGCCTGTTTGCCCCGCATTGGGATATGTACGCTCGTGGTGCCATCGTGGGCCTGACGCGCTATGTGACCAAAGCTCATCTGGTGCGGGCCACACTCGAGGCGATCTGCTATCAGTCTCGCGAAGTGCTCGAGGCGATGGAAGCCGATGCAGGCATCGAGCTGCTTACGCTCAAGGTAGACGGGGGCGCGGCCGCCAACAATCTATTGATGCAATTGCAGGCTGACATCCTGGCTAAAGAGGTCATTCGACCGGTGGTGCGTGAGACCACGGCGTTGGGCTCTGCCTATATGGCGGGGCTCGCCACTGGCTACTGGTCGAATCTGGAAGACCTGCGCGCCAACTGGGGTGTCGATCGCACCTTTACGCCAGGCTGGGATGACGAGCGGCGGAGCCGAGGCTATGCAGGTTGGCGTAAGGCCGTTAGCCGCGCTCGATCCTGGATAGAGGAATAGTCAGTGGCAGACAATAAACGCACCTTTGATGTGATCATTGTTGGCGCAGGCGTGGTGGGGAGCCTGTGCGCGCGTGAGCTGGCACGTTATCAGCTCGACATTCTACTGCTCGACAAGTGCTCGGATGTCGGCGAGGGGACCACCAAGGCTAACACCGCCATTGTTCATGCAGGCTATGATGCCAAGCCGGGTAGCCTCAAGGCAACACTCAACGTGGCCGGCAATGCGCTGTATGACGAGGTGTGTGCCGAGCTGGATGTCGATTTCGACCGCTGCGGCACCTACGTGGTGGGCCTGGCCGACGGCGACGAGAGCACCCTGCAAGCGCTGCTGGCGCGCGGACTCGAGAACGGTGTGCCCGCTCTCGAGATCATCTCGGGGGAGGAAATGCGCCGTCGCGAACCAGCACTCACATCCGACGCCCGTGCGGCGCTCTACGCGCCCTCAGGCGGGTTGGTAGACCCGTTTCAGCTCTGCTACGCCGCCGCCGAGAACGCCGTGGCCAATGGCGTCGAGCTGCGACTGAACACCGAGGTCACCGGCCTCTGGCGAAATGATGAACGCATCGTTGGCGTGTTGACGCCCGCCGGTCCCATCCGTGGTCGGTATGTGGTGATCGCTGCAGGCTTGTGGGCCGATACACTGATGCACCAGGCCGGGTTGGATAGCTTTGCCATCCGCCCGCGCAAGGGTGAGTACTTTGTGATGGACAAGGCCGCTGCCGACGTGGTGCGCAATGTGCTCTTTCCTTGCCCCACCAGCGTCAGCAAGGGCATCCTGGTGACACGCACCATTCACGGCAACGTGATGCTGGGGCCCAACGCCGTGGAGCAGGATGACAAGTGCGACCTGTCCACCACCCAGGCCGGCCTCAACGAGGTGATGGAAGGCGCCCTCAAGTTGGTGCCGGGGCTAGACAGCCGCCATGTGATCCGCACCTTTGCCGGCCTGCGCGCTGGCGGCAACACTGGCGACTTTTACATCGACGCGCCACGTTCTACGCCTGGCCTGGTGGTGTTGGCGGGCATCGAATCCCCAGGGCTCACAGCGGCACCCTCCATCGCCCGCTATGTAACAGCCCTGCTAGGCGAGAGCGGCCTGTGCCTTGAACCCAGACCGGCGTTCAGCCCGATTCGCCATGGAATTCCACGGTTCAGCGAGCTCGATGACGCCGAGCGCGAGGCGCTCATCGCCCAAGACCCGCGCTGGGGCCGCATCATCTGCCGCTGTGAGATGGTTAGCGAGGCTGAGATCGTAGCGGCCTGCCACGCACCTGTGCCTGCCCGCACGTATGACGCCCTCAAGCGTCGTGTGCGTGTTGGATCGGGCCGTTGCCAGGGCGGTTTTGACCAGCCGTATGTCATCGACATCATGGCACGCGAGCTGGGCGTCTCTCCGCTCGAAATAACGAAAAAGGGCAGACGCTCACAAATGGTGGTGCGCCGCACCAAGGAGCTGCGCGCATGAAACAGTTGCAGTGCGATGTACTGGTGATCGGCGCCGGGCCGGCCGGCCTGGCAGCGGCCTACGAGGCGCGCCGCACGGGGGCGGCCAATGTCGTCATCGTCGAACGCAACGACGAGGCGGGCGGGATTTTGCCGCAGTGCATCCATAATGGCTTTGGCGTGCGCGCGCTGGGCGCCGATCTCACCGGCCCCGAGTATGCCTACCGCTGGATCGACCGGGCGCGGAAGGAGGGCGTGGGCATCCTAAGTCGCACAATGGTTCTGGGGCTTGAGGCCCAGCGAGCCGTGGTGGCCAATCCGCGCGAGGGGTTGGTCGATATCATGCCGCGCGCTGTGGTGTTGTGTATGGGTTGCCGTGAGCGACCGCGAGGGGCGCTGGCCATCCCAGGAGAACGCCCAGCGGGGGTGTACACCGCCGGCACGGCGCAACGCCTGGTCAACATGGAGGGCTACATGCCAGGCAGCCGCTATGTCATCCTGGGATCGGGTGACATCGGCATGATCATGGCGCGACGGCTCACGCTTGAGGGCGCCGAGGTGGCCGAGATGGCCGAAATCCTGCCCTACGTCTCGGGCCTGCGGCGTAACCTGGTGCAGTGCATTCGAGACTTTGATATCCCACTGAGCCTTTGCACCACGGTGACCAACGTATATGGCCGCGACCGTGTTGAGGCAGTAGAGCTCAGCACCGTAGACGAGCGCTGGCGGCCAGTGCCGGGCAGCCAACGGCGCGTGCCATGTGACACGCTGCTGCTCTCGGTAGGCCTGATCCCCGAAAACGAGCTGTCACGCGTGGCGGGGGTAGCCATCGACCCTGTGACGGGTGGCCCGTTTGTCGACGAGCGCTTTGCCACCAGCGTGCCCGGCATCTTTGCCGCAGGCAACGTGGTTCATGTGTACGACCTGGTAGATGACGTCACCGAGAGCGCCCTGGCGGCAGGCCGCAGCGCGGCTCGCCATGCTATGGGGCTCGACGGTGGCCCAAGATCAGAGATAGAGCTTGCGGCGGGCGACAATGTGCGGCATGTGGTGCCACACCGGCTAGACCCTGGCTCCCTCGAACAGGGAGAAGTGCTGCTGCACCTGCGCGTACGTCGGCCGATCGAGGCGGCCACGCGCATTGAGGTGTGGGCCGACGACCATCGATTGCTGAGCCGTCGTCTGCGTTACGTGCGGCCAGCAGAGATGGTGACGATCGCGCTCCAGGAGCAGCATCGCGCCATGCTTGAGGGCGCCCGTCGGCTGACCATCCACGCGCAGGAGGCCTGAGGTGAGAGAAAACCGCGAGTTCATCTGCGTAACCTGCCCCGTGGGCTGCACCATTGAGGCAGTGATCGAGGGGCAAGAGCTGATCGAACTCAAAGGCAACGCCTGTCGCCGTGGCATTGCCTTTGTCCGAGAAGAGATCAGCAACCCACGCCGCATGCTGACCACCACAGTGCAGGTGGATGGTGGCGCTTTGCCGCTGCTGCCGGTGCACTCGAACGAACCGCTGCCGAAACACCTGTTGCTGGCAGCTGCTGCTGCCCTGCGGCGCGTACGCGTCACAGCTCCAGTGACGGTCGGGCAGGTCATCGTCCATGACCTACTGGGCACCGGAGTAGACATGCAGGCCAGCCGGCCAGTACCGGCCAAGCAGGCCACCGATTAGCGCGACCAGCCGCGCGCCGGATTGTTGCGCCGCGAGGCACGCGCCCGCCCGCGACCGCGCGACGTGGTACGTCGGTCATGGGTCGACTCACGCTGCTCTTCGTAGCTGCTGGCCCACAGGGCCTTGTCGAGGCCACTAAACAGGATCAAGACCAACACGATACCAACGAGGATGACCATTGCGTCCCTCCCATTCGAACATGTGTTCTTATGCGCCCAGCATAGCACAAACGTTCGTATTTGGCAATAGGGAATAGGACAAATGTTCGCTTTTCTGGCAAGATCGTCGCGCCCCCACCGACGGCGTTGTCCAGCGCGGCATCCTTGGGTATAATCAGTATTTGCTAACAGAAAGATGCTACTGCTAACACCGCGAACAGGTGCATCGCGAGAACCATGACCACAGAAGACCATCTGCGTGCAAAGCTCGCTGGCCTGCCAGACAAGCCCGGCGTCTACATCATGCACGATGCCAACGGCAAGGTGATCTATGTAGGCAAGGCCATCGTGCTGCGCAACCGTGTGCGCTCGTACTTTCACCATGCCGCCGCTGACGCCGACCGCACGCGTCGCCTGGTGGCAGATATCGCCGATCTGGAATGGATCGTTACGGAATCAGAACTCGAGGCGCTGATCCTCGAGAACGAGCTGATCAAGCGCTACAAGCCGCGCTACAACGTGCGCCTCAAAGATGACAAGCGCTACCCTTACATCAAGGTCTCAATGCAAGAAGAGTTCCCCCGCATCTACACCGTGCGGCAGATGCTTGACGATGGCGCGCGCTACTTTGGGCCCTTTACGTCATCTCAGGCGGTCTATCAGACCCTTGAGGTGCTACGTCGTCTCTTTCCTTACCGTACCTGCAACCGGGTCATCACCGGCCAGGATGCCCGCCCCTGTCTCTACTATCACATCAAGCGCTGCACGGGGCCCTGCATCGGCGCCATCAGCCGCGAGGCTTATCGCGCCAACATCGAGCGCGCCTGCCTGTTCCTCGAGGGGCGACAGGAGCAGGTGATCGCCGAGATGGATCAGGAGATGGGTCATGCGGCTGAGGCGCTCAACTTTGAGCGAGCTGCCACCCTACGAGACCAGATCCAAGCCATCCGCCATGTGATCGAGGGACAGCGCATCGTATCAGAGAACCTGCACGACCATGACTTTGTGGCTCTGGCGCGCGACGATGGCCAGTCTTGCGTACAGGTGTTCTTTGTGCGCGGGGGCAAACTGATAGGCCGTGAGTACTTTGTGCTGCAGGGCGCAGGCGATGAGGACGAGACCGAGATCATGTCATCGTTCTTGCAGCAGTTCTATGACGGCGCGCCCACTGTTCCGCCAGAGGTGCTGGTTCAGACCGAACTGGACGACCTGGCTGTGATGCAAGAGTGGCTACAACGGAAACGCGGGCAAAAGGTGCTGATCAAGGTGCCGAGGCGCGGCGGCAAACGCAAGCTCATGGAGATGGCTGCCGAGAATGCCACCGAGACGCTCAAACGGCTACGCGCAGAGTGGCAGGCCGACACGAACAAACATGTGCAGGCCTTGGCCGAGTTGCAGGAAGCGCTTGACCTACCAGCCCCGCCCAGCCGCATCGAATGCTATGACATCTCTACGCTGCAGGGGAGCTTTAACACTGGCAGTATGGTGGTCTTTGCCCAGGGCGTGCCATCCAAGCGCGACTATCGCAAGTTTCGCGTCAAGACGGTTGAGGGCGCCGATGACTTTGCCTCGATGGTCGAGGTAATCGAGCGCCGCTTCCAGCGGGCCCA
>JAAYDS010000278.1 GCA_012729155.1 Chloroflexota bacterium
GCCCTACGCGTCGTGGGCGCGCTGCTGCTCTTTGGCAGCTATGTCGCCCTGGCACATCACTTTGCCAACGACCCAGTCTCGGCCCTGGCCACTGGCCGCAGCGGTGGCTTGGCCGGCCAATGGCTGAGCGAAACGCTTACCCGCGCGCTCGGATGGTGGGGGGCGGTCATCCTGCTGCTGGTGTTGACGGTGGTAGGGCTCATTCTGACGTTCGACATCGCCATGAGCGAGCTGCTGGCCGACGGAGCGGCCTGGCTGCGCGAGGTTGACACCCGTGCCCGTGAGCGTCGCGCGCTGCGCGCTGCGCAAGAGCCTAACGAGCCGCGGATCAAGCAGCCTGCCATCCATGCATCTCCCGAGACGCCAGTTGCGCGCACACCCGTACCACTGCCCGATGAGGTTATCACCCGCGAGCCTCCCCGGCTGCCTGCGCAACAGCGCCTCCAGGAGCCCGAGGGCGACGAGCCCCCCGAGTTTGCGCTTGATAGCGGCGGCCGGCGGTGGGCCCTACCCGATATCACCGCCTTCCTGGGCGAAACTCAAGAAGCCCAGATGAGCCTGGCCGACATTCGCGAGAAGACGGCCATCATCGAGGAGACGCTCACCAGCCTTGGTGTGCCCGTCACTGTCGTTGAGGTCAACCCTGGGCCAGTGGTGACGCAGTTCGGCCTCGAGCCCGGCTATACCGAGCAGCGCGACCGACAAGGGCGGGTGCGCCAGGCCAAGGTAAAAGTCAGCCGCATCGCCACGCTATCGAATGACCTGGCCCTGGCGCTGGCTGCTGCGCCCATCCGCATCGAGGCGCCTGTGCCGGGCAAGGGCATCGTGGGTATCGAAGTTCCCAACCGCGAGAGCACTGTAGTGGGCCTGCGTGGCGTGATGGAATCAGAGCAGTTCCGCAAGATCGCCAGCTCGCATCTCTCTGTGTGCCTGGGGCGCGACGTCTCGGGGCAGGCGGTGGTGGCCGATCTAGGACGCCTGCCGCATCTGCTGATTGCGGGCGCCACTGGCACGGGCAAGAGCGTCTGCATCAACTCGCTGGTCACCTGTCTCTTGAGCCGCAACACACCCGATGATCTGCGCTTGCTAATGATTGACCCCAAGCGCGTCGAGCTGTCCAACTTTAACGGCATTCCGCATCTGTTGGGGCCAGTGGTGGTCGAACCACAGCGGGCTGCCGCAGTACTGCGCTATGTCGCGCGCGAGATGGATCGTCGCTACAAGGTTTTTGCCAAGGCCAGTGCGCGGAACATCCAGGTCTACAATCGGCAGGCCATTGAACGGGGCGAGTCCAAGATGCCCTACATCGTCGTGTTCATCGACGAGTTGGCCGACCTGATGATGATCGCCTCAGAAGAAGTAGAAAAGCAGGTCTGCCGCATTGCTCAACTGGCGCGCGCCACCGGCATCCATCTGGTTATTGCCACGCAGCGCCCCTCAGTGGATGTGGTCACAGGCCTCATCAAAGCCAACTTTCCTGCGCGGCTCGCCTTTGCGGTAACCTCGCTGGTCGACTCGAGGGTGATCATCGACGCGCCCGGCGCCGATAAGCTGCTGGGCCGCGGCGACAGCCTCTATATGCCGCCCGATTCGCCCAAGCTCGAACGCGTGCAGGGCTGCTGGGTCTCTGATAGTGAGATCAACAGCCTGGTGGCCTTTTGGCGAGCACAATCGAACGTCGGCGTCGAGACGCCTGCGTTGGCTGAGGCCCCTCCCGTGGAGGCGGTGCAGGCGCAGCAACCGCCGCTATGGCCCACCGATGAGCCCGAGGAAGAAGGGGGCGATGAGGACCCCCTGCTCCAAGAAGCGATCGAGATCGTGGCCCATGAGGGCAAGGCTTCGGTGTCGTATCTCCAACGCAGGCTGCGCATCGGCTACACACGCGCAGCACGCCTGGTCGATGCCATGGAGGACCGCAACATCGTGGGCCCTCCCACTGGCTCGAGCAAGCCGCGCGATGTTTATGTCAAACCAAAAGACCTTACTAAACAGTATTAAACCACAACAAGGAGCCCTATGCCAGCCAGCGCCATGCCGCTAGATGACCTGATCGCCATCGTCGGGACCGAAAACGTCTCGGTGCGTGAAAGTGACCTCGATGCGCATTCCATCGATGAATCGCACATCGCTCCACACCGCCCCGATGTGGTGGTATGGCCCTCGAGCACCGCAGAGGTGGCGGCTGTAGTGAGGCTGGCCAACGAGCGTCAGATCCCTGTGGTGCCATGGAGTGGGGGCTCGAGCCTCGAGGGCAATCCCGTGCCGGTGCGCGGCGGCATTCTGCTGGCCATGTATCGCATGAACCGCATTCTCGAGATCCGCGAGAACGATCTGCAGGTGGTAGTGCAGCCAGGCGTGGTATATGACGCCCTCAACGCCAAGCTGCGCCGCCTCGGTTTGTTCTTTCCACCGGCCCCGGGCAGCGCGGCCGTCGCCACCCTCGGCGGCATGGTGGCCAACAATTCGAGCGGCATGCGCGCTGTGCGCTATGGCGTCACACGCAACTATATCCTCAAGCTCAAGGTGGTGCTCCCAAGCGGTGAGGTGATCGACGTGGGCAGTGCCGCCAAGAAAAGCACCAGCGGTTACGACCTGGTAGGGCTCTTTATCGGCTCAGAGGGTACTCTGGGCGTGGTCACCGAGATCACCTTGCGCCTGCTAGGTCTGCCCGAGGCAACAGCCTCGGTGATCGCCGTCTTTGACAGC
>JAAYDS010000279.1 GCA_012729155.1 Chloroflexota bacterium
CGACTGCGGGGCAGTTGTCGCTGGCGTCTACCACACCATCGCCGTCGGTGTCGGCCACCGAGCATTCGGGGATAGTCACACGGGGGTAGCGCTGCTCGTCGCACACGTCGCCATAGACCGTGCTCACCAGGCCACCCAGGCTGCAGGGGTAATGCGGCACCGCGTACCCATCGCCGCCGCGGCCGTCATAGAGCCAGCCGATCTCGATATCGCCGCCAGCCGCAGCGGGGGGGGGCTCCAGGGTGAGACAGTAGGTTGCCAGGCAGTGGTCGCCCTCATAGCTGTCATGAAAGCGAACATGATCGATAGCATAGCGGCCATCGGTCCAGAGCTGCCAAAGGCTATAGCCGGCAGGGCCAAAGTAGCCCCAATCGCAGGTGGGCTCGCCGACCACGGTGAGGTTGTAAGCCACCAACCAGCCGGGGGGCAGCTGGAGCTCGAGATAGTCCATGATCTCGCCATCCAGGCTAAAGGTCTCGGCCTTGAAGCAGAACGTCTGTGGCCCCGCCGACGGGCTGTAGCAGGCCTGCCCGCCGGCTGCGGCGTCGAGGGCCACGTACGAGCCCGACAGATCAGCCTGGGCTGGCATCGGCCCCACCATCGAGGCCAAAAGCAGAATCGTGGTGCACACCGAAACCCACCGCCGCAACCTCATAGCGCTCCTTTCACACCCACACCATGCTGCTATACGCCGGCAACACACGCTCCATATAGATGATAAGCGCGCACGGGCGCCTCAACACTGTCCGCATGGTCAGTCAGCAGACAGTTCTGGTGGGCACCCCCTGTCCCTACAGACAGGGGCGCTTGCACTATGCCGACGCTTGGTTATGCTACAGACGGTTGGGCCGGGTTGGTCAAGCCGTGGTCAGAGGGGGAGACGCGGCATGAGTTACGCCTATACGCCTGCGATCTGGCTGCCGGCGGCAGTGCTGCTGGTGCTCTTGGCGCTGGGGGCCAGCAGTTGGCGGCTGCGGCTGGCGGCCGCGCGCCCGTTTGCCGTGGCCTGCCTCGTGTCGGCGCTGTGGCTGTTGAGCGCGATTCTGATGACCACCGCCGTCGATCTCGGGCTGCAACGCTTTTGGCACCGCTTTGGCGTGGTGATGCAGTGGCCACTGATAACGGCGACGATGGTGTTCGCCATCGAGTACGCCACATCGGGGCGCTGGTTGACGCGCCGGCGGGCGCTGCTGCTCTCGCTGCCCTCACTGGCGATGCTGGCGCTGGTGGCCACCAACCCCTGGCATGGGCTGGCTTACCGGCCGGGCACCACGTACCCCGTCACCCTGGAGATGCAGGGCCCAGCGGTGCGCGTGGGGCTGCTGCTGGGCATGCTGATGGTGGCGGTGAATGTGGGCGTGTTCGTGCGGGTGTTCGTACGCTCGCCGCGCCTGCGCCCCGCCGTAGCGGTGATGATCGTCGGGCAGCTGCTGGCGCGGGGCTATTACGGCGTTCGGCTGCTGACGCAGGGCCCTGCGCTCGACATGACCGAGCTGGCCCTGATGTTCGTCATCAGCTCGGGCAGCTATGGCGCGGCGCTGTGGGCCTTTGGCCTGTTCGATCCTGTGGTCACAGCGCGGCAAGACGCCTTTGAGCAGTTCGGCGAGGGGCTGATCGTCTGCGACCTGGACGGGCGCGTGCTGCACTGCAACCCCGCCGCGCAAGCAAGCCTGGGCGCCCTGCTGGAACAGGGGGCCCCCCTGCCCGCTCTGTTGCGGGCCACAGCTGCCAGCGAGGGCCCCCTGGCGCTGGTGAGCACGCTCACGCTGGGCAGCGGGCCCCAGACACGGCAACTGACGCCACGCTTGCGCCCGCTGCGCGATCACAACGACGAGCCGATTGGGCAGCTGGTAGCGCTGCACGACGTGACGGTCGAGCAGCGCGCGCGGGCCAGGCTGCTGGCCGAACAGTGGGCCTCTGCGGCCCTGCAAGAGCGCGAGATGCTGGCTCACGAGCTGCACGACAGCCTCTCGCAGACGCTCGCCTTTATTCAAATGCAGTCTAGCGCGGCGCAGTCGCAGTTGCAGGCGGGCGATGAGCGCACGGCAGCCAGCAGTCTCGAGCGGCTTGCCAACGTGGCCAGCGAGGCGCAGGGCGAGATACGCGCCCTCATCGGCGACCTGTTGAGCGTCAACGCGCCCGGCAGCAACCTGTGCGACGCGCTGCAGCGGGCGGTAGAGCATTGGGAGCGCTCGGCGGGCATGAGCGCCCAGCTGCACCTGCCCTCTGAAAGCGCCTGCATCAACGGCGCGGTCTCGCCGGCGGCGGGGGTGCAGCTATTGCGCATCGCCCAGGAGGCGCTGGCCAACGTGCGCAAGCACGCCGGCCAGGAGGCCCAGGTGGCGGTGACGCTGGCTCTGGATGACGGCCATGTGCGCCTGGCGGTGGTGGATAGCGGCGTGGGGTTCGACGCGGCCAGAGCCACCCGCGCGCAACACTATGGGCTACAGGTCATGCGGCAGCGGGCCGAGCGGATCGGCGGCCAGCTGACGGTGCGCTCGGCACCAGGCGAGGGCGCCAGCATCGAGGTGTGCGCCCCCGTGGCGCCTGAGGAGGCCTCATGAGGATTCTCCTGGCCGATGATCATGCGCTGTTCTGCCAGGGGCTACAGGCGCTGTTGCAGGCGGGGGGCCACCAGGTGGTGGGCGCCGCCAGAGACGGCCTCGAGGCGCTGCGGCTGGCGCGCAACCTGCACCCCGAGGTGATCTTGATGGATGTGCGCATGCCGCTGTGCGACGGGTTGCAGGCCACGCGGCTCATCCAGGCCGAGATGCCCGAGGTCAAGATCGTGATACTGACCACATCGACCGATGAGGATGACCTGTTCGAGGCGGTGCGCAGTGGGGCCAGCGGCTATCTGCTCAAGTCGGTCGAGCCACAGCAGCTCTTTGACGCGCTCGAGGGCGTGGCCGCTGGCGAGGCGCCGCTCTCGCCGGGGCTATCGGCGCGGCTGCTAAGCGAGTTCTCGCAGATGAGCGCGCGTGCTCAAAAGGCCGGCCAGGCACCGCAAGACACGGCGGTCGACACGCTGTCGGTGCGCGAACGCCAGGTGCTCGAGCTGGTGGGCAGCGGTTTGACCTACAAAGAGGCGGGAGCACAGCTCTTTATCAGCGAGCGCACCGTCAAGTATCACATGAGCCAGATGCTGCGGCGCCTGCACCTGCACAACCGCGAGCAGGTGGTGACCTGGGCCCTGCGCAGTGGCCTGCTGAACCGCAGCTAGGCAGGCGGCCGCGCCCCTGAGGCCACACAGGCGGCCAGCTCGCCCAGGGTGGCGATGCGCAGGCGCACGCCAGCGCGTTGCGCCTCAACCAGCTCGGGAAAGTAGCGCGTCAGAATGCCGGTCAGCTGCACGGGCGTCATGCCCAGAGCGGCGGCGGCGCGCAGCTCATCGTTGCCGCCATCGCCCACGTACAGGCAGGCCTCTGGCGAGACGCCCAGCGCGTTGCACGCGGCCAGGTAGAGCCCCGCGTCGGGCTTGGCCACCCCCACCTCGCAAGAAAAGGCCGCCACATCGAAACAGTCTCTCAGCGGCGAACGCCCCCAGGCATGGATGTCCATATAGTCGGCGTTAGACACCAGCCCGAGCCGCCAGCCGCCACGCCGCAGGGCAGCCAGCGCCGTCAACACCTCGGGCCGCACCCGCATGAGCGCGTTGTCGAACCGCTGCTGGCGGGTGGCCACGGCGGCTGCGATGACGGCCTCGGGCAGGTGCGGCGCCGCCAGCCGCGCGGGGATGGCCAGCACGTCGTACGCCGTGGCGATGCGCCCCAGCACACGGTCGTCGGTGGTGGCCTGCCAGGCGGCGGCCCAGGCCGAGGCCAGCGGCTCTACCTGCAGGCCCAGCGTCTGGGCAGGGGTGGGCGCGCCTGGCGGGTTGGCATCTTCGACGCTGGCCAGGGTGCGGAACAGGTCGCACAGCACCACGCGCGCGCGGCGCAGGGCGGCGCACAGCTCGCCAGGGCAGGTGTGAGGCATGCGGAAACTCCTCAAGTGGGGTTATGCGCATGATACCACAGCCAGGGCGGCGCGGCACAGCCCGCACAGCCGGCCCCGCATGACGAAACCCCGCACTCGGACGACGAATATCAGGACTGAGTGTTGACAACCATACGATGCTGCGCTATCCTTAACTCCAGAAAGGAGGGTATTCGCGCGGCCTAGAGCCTCGCAGAAGCAGGATAGCGGCCTTTTTGTCGATTCAAAGGAGAGGATGCAATGTCGCAGCTCAAGTTGAACCGTCGTGAGTTCCTGTTCGCATCCGCCATGGGTGCCGTAGGCGTAGCGCTGGCCGCTTGCGCCAAGGCCCCCGCCACACAGGCCCCCGCACCGGCCCAGCCAGCCGCACCGGCGGCCCCGCCCACCAAAGCCCCAGAGCCCACCAACACGCCCATCCCCACGCTGGCCGCTACGGCCACGCCAGTGCCAACCGCTGTGCCAGCCAAAGAGGCCCCCGAGCTCGCCGAGCTGGTGGCTGCTGGCCAACTGCCGCCGCTGGCCGACCGTCTGCCCAAGGTGCCGCTCACGCTGGGCTGCATCGACGAGATCGGCAAGTATGGCGGGCGCATCCGCACCTTCCACCCCAACCTGGGCAACGGCATGGAAGAGTGGATGTATGGTCACTCGGCCTTCCGATGGATCGACGACGGCCTGGGCATTGCCCCCGGCCTGTGCGATACGTATGAGGTCAACGCCGACAACACCGAATGGACCGTGCACATCCGCGAGGGCGTGAAATGGTCTGACGGCGAGCCGGTGACGGTGGAAGACGTGCTCTTCTGGTGGAACGACCTCGTGCTCTACACCGACTTTCCCGATCAGCCACCCGACTTTGGGCAGGCTGGCGGCGAGCTGGTGGAGCTGATCAAGGTTGACGACTATACCCTGACGCTCAAGTACGTCGTGTCGGCGCCACTCACGCTCAAGCGCCTGGCCATGTGGGTCAACGCCAACGTCGGCCCGCGGTGGATCGCGCCCAAGCACTATCTTGAGCAGTTCCACCCCAAGTACAACACCGAGATGAAGGACGTCGAGACGCTGCGCGAAAAGATCCTCTATCGCCAGAACCCCGACTGCCCGGCCCTCTCGGCCTGGATCTGCGAAAAGTACGACCCCGGACAATCTCGCACCTGGAAGCGCAACCCCTTCTACTACTGCGTCGATAGCGAGGGCAACCAGCTCCCGTACATCGATGGCATCGATGAGAAGATGATCCAGGATGCCCAGGTGCAGGTGCTGACGGTGCTGCAGGGCGGCATCGACTATCTGGCGCACGTCAACCACAGCATCCAGATGGGCGACCTGGCCACCCTCAAAGAGGGCCAGCAGGGCGGCAACTATATCCAGATCTTGCTGGACGGTGGCGGCGGCGGCGTGCCCTACTACTTTCACAACTTTGACACGCCCGACGACAAAAAGCGCGAGCTCTACCGCAACCCCGATTTCAAGCGCGCCATGGGCCACTGCATGGACCGCGAGACCACTCGCAAGGTGCTCTACTTTGGCAACGGCGAGCTGAGCTCGGGCACCATGAGCCCCAAGGCCCTCGAGTTCAACTTTAACGACAAAGCTCGCGAGATGTACGCCAAGTGGCGCGACATGTTCATCGAGTTTGACGTCGAAAAGGCCAAGGGCCTGCTCGATGGCATCGGCGTGGTCGACGCCGACGGCGATGGCTGGCGCGAGTTCCCCGATGGCTCCAAGCTCGAGATCCGCATCGACTACCAGGCCACCATGGGCACCACCAACGTCCAGGGGCTCGAGCTGCACACCAAGGGCTGGAACGAGGCCGGCTTGATGATCATCAACAACCCCGTGCCAGATTCCGAGTTCGGCCAGATGTGGACGTCAGGCCAGGGCGAGATCCGCGCCAACTGGGGCGTGGGTGATGGCCCCGACTGCCTGGTGTACCCGAGCTGGGTGGTCCCCAACGAGCCCGAGCGCTGGGCGCCGCTGTGCGGCAACCGCTATCAGCAGCTGGGCACCGAGAAGGAAGACACCGAGCTGGACAAGAGCCCGTGGGATCGCACCCCACCGCGTTGGGCCTCGATGGAGCCCGGCTTTGCCGACACCGTCGTGCCCCGCATGCAAGACATGCTCACCCAGGCCCTGCTTGAGCCTGATGAGATGGTCCGTATGCAGCTCGTGTGGGACCTGATCGACATCCATATCGAGCAGGGCGGCTTTGGCATGGGTTCGGTGTCCAACGTCCCGAGCCAGTATTTCAAGCACAAGGACCTCAAGAACGTGCCCGACCGCGAAGACACCAAGACCGGTGGCTTTACCGGCCCGTGGATCGTCCCGCACCCGGCACTGCACAACCCCGAGACCTTCTCCTGGTAGACCTCGGGCGAGTCGACACCAGAGGGGGGCCAGCAGGCCCCCCTCTCTGTTTGGCGAGCGGCGCCGCGCGGTGTATGGTGCGCCGATGACCCGCAACGGAGAGCACACCATGAACGACGCCGAACGAGACCTGCAGGCGCTGTTGGGCTGGGCCACAGCCGTGCTGGGGCCCTGCCACGCCGAGGCGGGCGACGGGCGCATCCACGGGCGCTCTTGGGTGGTGCGGCTGGCGGCCGAGACGGGCGCGCGCGCCTACCTCAAGCGGCACAGCGAGCACGCCAACTGGGCCAACGAGGCGTACGCCAGCGAACACTGGGCGCCGGCCTTTGGCGGGCTGGCGCCACGGCTGTTGGCCGCTCACGCACAAGAGCCGCTGGCCCTGCTGCTCAGCGAGGTGCCCGGCAGCACCATGCGCGCTGTGCCCCTCTCGCCCGAGCAGCAGCGCGCCGCCTGGCACGCCGCAGGGCAGGCGCTGGTGGCGCTGCACGCCCTGCCGGTGGCGCCGCAGTTTGGCTTTTGCCAGCGCGATGGCGCCCCCGCGCCCACCTCGCCCGCACGCCCTGCCGCAGCCAGCAGCGAGGCGGTGGCCTTTGTGCGCGCCGAGCTGGACGAGTGGACCGGCAGCGCCCGGCTGATGCGCTTTGATGCCGCCGAGCGGCGCACCCTGGCAGCAGCGCACGAGCTGGCCGCGGCCTTTGCCGGCGAGCCGCCCGTGGCCTGCCACCGCGACTATAACCCCTACAACTGGCAGGTGGCGGCAGGCGGCGCCTGGTCCGGCGTGATCGACTTTGAGTTTGCGCGGCGAGACGTGCGCATGGCCGAGTTTTCACGCTACCCCGACTGGGAATGGCACCGCCAGCCCGAGCTGCCCGCGGCGCTGCTCGAGGGCTATGGCTTGACACTGACGGCACGCGAGCGCACGCAGCTCTGGGTGGCGCAGGTGCAATATGCGTCGGCGGCCGTCACCTGGGGCGCCGAGAACGCCTTTGACACCTACGCCGGCGAGGGCCACGCCTCGCTGGCCCTGCTGGCCCAGACGCGGCCGGCCTAGCGGCGCGGGCTAGTCTGCCAGGCCCAGATCGCGCAGATAGTGCATGTTCTTGCGCCAGTCTTTGCGCACCTTGACCCACAGCCCCAGGTACACGCGACAGCCGTAAAAGCGCTCCAGGTCGGCGCGCGCCTCAGAGCCGATGGCCTTGAGCATGGCGCCGCCCTTGCCGATGACAATGCCCTTTTGCGAGTCGCGCTCGACGAGGATGTCGGCCTCGATGGCCAACACGCCGTCCTCGCGCTCGACAAAGCTGTTGACCAGCACGGCCGCGGCGTGGGGCACCTCTTGCTCCAGGTGGCCCAGGGCCTTTTCGCGGATCACCTCGGCCACGAAAAAGCGGTCGGGCTGGTCGGTGAGCTGATCGGCGGGAAAGAAGCGCGGCCCCGTGGGTAGTATACTCACAATACGCTCAAGCAACGCCGCGGCGCCCTCGCCGGTGAGGGCGCTGATGACGGCCTCGCCATCGAACTGGCCCAGCGCGCGGTAGGCGTCGAGGCGCTCGGTCAGCTGGTCGGGCGCCAGCGCGTCGGCCTTGTTCAGCACCAGCAACGCGGGCAGCTGCACGTTATCGGCCACCAGCGCGGCCACGGCCTGATCGGCCTGGTTGGGGGGCGTGGTCAGGTCCACCATCAGCAGCACGAGGTCGGCATCGGGCACGGCCGAGCGGGCCTGCTGCACCATAATCTCGCCCAGGCGGTTGTGCGGCAGGTGGATGCCTGGCGTGTCGATGAACACCAGCTGGGCGTCTTCGCGGGTGAGGATGCCCAGCAGCCGCGTGCGCGTGGTCTGCGGCTTGGACGAAACGGCGGCCACCTTGGTGCCCAGCCAGTGGTTGACGAGGGTGCTCTTGCCCACGTTGGGCTTGCCCACGATGGCGATGAATCCGCTGCGGTGCCCTGCGGGCACCTCTTCGGGGATGAGCGGCGTC
Organism: Chloroflexota bacterium; assembly: GCA_012729155.1. Taxonomy (GTDB): domain Bacteria; phylum Chloroflexota; class Anaerolineae; order UBA1429; family UBA1429; genus JAAYDS01. The sequence goes on from JAAYDS010000279.1 coordinate 8,322, forward strand.
GGGTCGATATCCATGCTGATCACTCTCCTGCAGGTGGTCGCGCGCCCGGGCGCGTGGTTGGATGGTGCGTTGACGTCAGGCCTGCGGCGCGGCCGGCTTGCGCCCCACAAACAGCGCATAGGCAAAGGCGCGCATTAGCTCTCGGGGCGTCTCGCGCTGAGCGCGCAGCGAGGTGCGCACCGCGCCCCACAGCGCCCGGTTGGTGGCCATCATCTTGATGATGCGGCCCCAGGCGCGCAGCGCCTCGCCCCAGCCGATCCAGCGCATGCGATCGCCGGCCTCGCGGCCAAAGCGATAGCCGCGCG
>JAAYDS010000280.1 GCA_012729155.1 Chloroflexota bacterium
GCAGCCCTGTCGGCGGCGACAACGACTGCAGCAGAAAGGCGGCTACCCGCACCTGCTGATCTACGCCGACGATCCCTGGCTTCTTGGGCATCGATACATACAGCAGCACGAACAGCGCCGCAATCGCGCCATAGGGCCACAGGCGTCGCCAGCACATCCAGGGCCGCTGCTGCTCGGCATATACCAGCACCATCAAGGCTGCGGCCGCAAGCATCACCTCTTGCACCAGCAAGCCACAGGCAAAGGCAGCGCACGAGAGCAGCCTCCAGCGCGCCTGCCCTGTATCACGATACAGCAGGGCGCCGAGCACCACCAACAGCAGCAACAGGGTGACCAGGGGCTGCTGAGGCGCTTGCCATGCTACCGCCTGCTGGGCATAGGGGTGCACCGCCATGATCAACCCGGCCAGCACGGCGCTCCAGCGCGCCAACCCACAACGTTCCGCCAGCGCGACACACAGCACCGCGTTGGCGGCATGGTAGAGGGCCTGCAGCACGTGTTGGAGCTCGACCAAGACGGTGCCGTCGGCGCGCACAAAGAGGCGATTATAGAGCAACGTCAACGGCCTATAGAACTGAAAGGCTGGCATCGGCCCCAGAAGGCGCCATTTAGGCAGAGCACCCCCCAGAGCATACCAGGTGGGGTCATCCCAAATCAGACCAAAGCGCATCGCCGGCAGGTAGAGGAGCAGCGCCAATGCGCTCAGCGCAACAAGCTCCCACCGCAGCCGAGCCGGCGCATCACCGCCGACACCGCACCGGTCTGTCGTTTGCATCGCTCCGCTGCACCCCCTGGTCGACACTGCGCCAGGAGCGTGAGCGCAAAGGCCTGGCGCACGGTGCCAGAGTATAACTGCGCGGTTGCCAGGCCGTCAACGCGTGGCCTACCGCAAAGTCAGACGAGTGGCTTGCTCGCTCGCCATGGCGACGACTCTGGGCCGTCGGGTGGGCATTCTAGGCCCCCCCGCGGGCCGCAGTGCGGGCCGCCTGACACCCGCCTGCTGCCGCTGCGCCGTCAAGTCGCGCTGGTGGCTCAGAACGAGCCCCACCAGCGCCCCCACAGCGGTGGCCGCAAAGAGGCCCAGCACCAGAGCGCCTCGCAGCGGCTGGGGCACCTGCCCCACCGCCCAGGCGACAGTAATGGCCAGAACAGTGACCAACAGCAAATAGAGTCCCTTGCCAAAGGTCTTAGTTGTCATGATTGTCTCCCAGCGTCGGTTGCTCACTGGCCATCTGGCGTGCAAGCCGAATGGCACGCCGGGCCTTGTTGCGGCTGTATCCCCCCGTGGGTAGCAGTTCGCGGGTGCGCCGGTAGACCCAATTCGATGAGGGGTCGCGCCCTTCGGCCAGCATGTAGCGCGCGATCATCTGCAGTACCTGCTTGGGGATATCATCATGCGGCCGGCCGACAGATGGCTCAGTTACGGGTCGCGCTCGAGCGTCTGAAGCGAACGCCTCATCACCCGGATCAGGGGGCGGTAGCGCAGGCTCGCGGGGGGGAAAGCGCTGCTGCCAATGCCGCAGAAGGGCATCGCTGGCACAGGCAGCCTGAAAGTGGCGCACCTGGCTGGCCGTCACCACCACAAAATCACCGCGCCCGCGCAATCTGTCGGCGCCCACATCGCCGCGCCCCGCAGCCTGATAAGCCGCCATCCGGTCGGCGACGCGCCCAACCAGACGCACGGGGATGTTGCGAAGCAGCATGGGGCCCAGCTCTTTCGAGAGCAAGTGCTGCGCGCCGATGACCAGATGGATGCCTGCATGACGCCCGGCCTGGGCCAGGCGCCCCAGGTGCTCGCGAATACGCGGACGCTGTGCCACGAGCTCGGGCACCTCATCAACAAAGACCATGATGAGCCCACTCGACTCGCGTCCGAGCAGCCGCGTCAGCGAGGCCAGTCCGGCCTCACATTCATCTACAGAGCAAAAGAGCCCTCCACGCCACACTGTAGGGTGCCCCGCCAGGGGCCTCAGCCCTCGGCTCGGGTCGAAGAGCGCCACCTGCGCGCCACCAGCCAGCTCGGCCGACAGGATCATGGTGCGCATCAGTGTCGACTTGCCACTGCCCGTCGTGCCGATGACGGCCGCGTGCACATTGGTTGGCGACGTGAGATCGAGCACGAGTTGATGCTGGTCCTCGTCGATGCCCAGCAGCAGACTGCCCGGCTGCAGTCGCGGCGCGATGCGCCATGCCTGTTCAAAGGTGACCAGATCACTCGCCTCGGAGGCGGCGCGAGGTAGCCGCACATAGACTATGTTGCCATCGACCTCGACAGAGGCCGACGGCACATTGAGCGCGTAGGCAAACTGCTTGGCGAGGCCCACCACGCGCTTGAGCACCCGCGGACTGACGCTCAGGCCGTACTTTTCGTATTGGGGGGTGACCATCACGTGATCGGTGGCAGTGATGTCGGTGACACGTCGTGTCTGCGAAAGACCGTTGCCGAAAGAGATGCGCTCATCGTGCCACAATAGGCCGCAGCTCTGACACACACTGAGAATGCGCTGCATGCGGTCGGCATAGTGGGTGCCGTGGCGCTGGCGGTCAAGCAATTGTGTGAACAGTCCCATCGATCTGCGCTCCGCCTGTCATGCAATAGAACGTATGTTCGCATTCATATTAGCAGAAGCGCCCCTGCTTGTCAACCCATCCTGCAGCCCATGCCCGGTAATGCAGGTTTTTGGGTAATCTTGTGGCGGGCGGCGGCGATATCCCAGATTTCCCAAGTTCGTCGAGGCGGCGGGTTTGCGGCTCTGCATCGATGGGCTATAATGCCATGTTGTGTGTGCCCAAGTCTCGCGTACAGAACATCTTCTCAGGAGGATCGTAGCCATGCCGACCTATGCTTATAGGTGTCGCGAGTGCGGGATATCCTTCGAGCGGTTCCAGCACTTTAGCGAAGAGCCCTTGAGCACATGCCCGGAGTGTGGCGGCCATGTGCAGCGTGTGGTGCAGCCCGTGGGCATCATCTTCCGCGGCAAGGGCTTTTATGTGACCGACAACAAGTCGTCGTCCTCAACGCTACCCAAACCGGCCAGCGAAGCTGTCGAAGCGACCAAAGAGGCCGTTGGCAACAGCAAGGCCGAACCCAGCAAGCCTGCAGAGTCCAAGGCCAGCGAATAGAACAACGCTCCGCGGCAGTGCCGTGGAGCGTTGTCAGGTGCGTCGGGTGTGATGCCTAGAGCTGGAAGCCGCCCTCTTGCTGAACCACCTTGTACTCAAAGTCGACAACCAACTCCAGTAACCGATCCACCAGGGCAGTCCAGTCGGGGCTCGCCAATGCGCGTTCCATATCGGCCAGCGTCTCGGTGACGCCACCAGCCAGCACTTGTGGCCCCTGCCCCCAGACCGCATACCAGGCATCCGTAGGCTGGATGCCCATGGCAACGATCGCCTCGGTGAATGACTTGGTCAGGAAATCGAGATATTCGGGCTCTTTGCCGGGGCGGATGTTCCAGGTCATGATGAGCTTGACCATGCGCTTCTCCCATCCTGTGTAACCTGATGATAGCCCGGGCGCATGGCCAGGGCAAACAATGCCTCTCAAAAGGGGTGCGATGCGAGCGGTGATCCAGCGCGTGACACGAGGTTCAGTGCGCGTGGGCGATTCGATCGTGGGGGCCATTGGGCCAGGCCTCGTGATCTTGCTGGGTGTGCATGGCGATGACGACGAGCGGGATGTGGCCTGGCTCGCCCACAAAGTGGCTGGACTGCGCATCTTTGAGGACGATGAGGGCAAAATGAACCGGTCGTTGCTCGATATCGGCGGCGCGGCGCTGGTGGTCTCTCAATTCACGCTCTATGGCGACGCGCGCCGCGGGCGCCGGCCCAGCTTTGCCGAGGCAGCGCCGCCCGACGTTGCCGAGCCGCTGGTAGCGCGCTTTGCCGAGTTATTGGCCGCCGAGGGTGTCGCGCAGGTGGAGACTGGACGCTTCCAGGCCATGATGCTGGTGGAGATACTGAACGATGGCCCGGTGACCATCATCATCGACAGCGAGGTCTCACGGCGCGGAAACCTCAAGGAATAGCGCCGGCCATTTGGTCGTCCAGATACCTCTGGATGGCATCGGCGTAGGCCAGCGCAAAGCGGTCGAGCGCCACAGGGTCCATGGCCAACGCCCCCTCAACCTCGTGGGTGATAAAGAGCGTCTCGCTCAGCGCCCCAGGCATCTTGACAGGCCGCGCAATGCGCGACGACTCGGGCCCCAAAACAATCAGATGCTTGCCGGGCTCGCCCGCCTCTCTCAAGACATAGTCATCCCACACACCCCGATCGCGCACATCATGTCCGAGGTCGACAAAAGCCTGGAGCAACGCCTCATGAATGAGCGTGGCAAAATGCACGCTCTGGTTGGCAAAGGGGCGATCGGCGCAGTAGTAGATCACGGTGCCGCCAATGTCTGGCGCCAGTGATCCGTCAGGCCACTCGAAAGCGTTCTGGTGGATCGAGAGCATAACCACAGCGTCGGTGGCGTTGATGGCGTCGACCCGGGCCTGAGCCTCGTCACCAAAGTCGGCCGTGCCATCATCGTTGATATCGACACGTGGGTCGAGCAGGGCCACATCGGCATCGCGAGTGAGACGCACTGGGATGCCCCGTGCCACGAGCAGATCGCGCAAGCGAAGCGCGAGCTCGAGGTTAACCTCGGCTTCGGTGTGCACCATGTGTCCATCTTGCCAGCGACGCGCCCCAAGGTCATCACCCCCATGGCCGGGGTCGATGGCCACCGGCGGATAAGCAAGGCTAGGCGTGGGCGTGCTTGTCGCTGTCGCGTGGGGCGTTGCTGTGGCCTCAGCCGTGGGCGTCTTGACCACAGCGGTGGCTATGACCGTTGGAGTAGCGGCGGCGGGCGGCTCGGCTGCCAGGACAGTTGGTGTGGCTATACGCTCGGCTGACGGGAGCGTCTCGCCCACCGCCCGAGCACAGCCCACGAGCAACAAAGAGGCCACCAGTGCCAATAGGGCCGGCAAGAGAACAGCGTGCAGGCCACGTGGGGGCCTCAGCACCTTGACACGACCCAGGCGCAGACGCCGGCCGTCAGCGTGCAGAGGCC
>JAAYDS010000281.1 GCA_012729155.1 Chloroflexota bacterium
GGCATGTTGGCATAGTAAGCGTTGCAAGGGGTGGGGCATGATGCAGTGCACGCATAGGGGCGCACTCGCCCTCCACGCTCGCAGGCCAGTTTGGCGTTCTCGTTGGCCCAGCGTTCTGGCCGGAGGCGATAGCTGCGGACCTCGTCGCCAACGGCTCTCACGAGGGTGTCAAAGGCGTCAGGGTGAGCTACTGCCACATCTCCAGTACCCAGGACGGTGATGGCCTTGAGCAGCTTTGAGCCCATCACAGCGCCAAAGCCACCTTGCCCGGCCGTTGATGATGTGGCCGTATGGATGGTGGCGATGCGGCTCAAGCGTTCGCCGGCAGGCCCGATGGTGAGCGTGCGATGGCGGCGCGTGGTACGTTCGGCCACCGCCTCTTGTGCCTCAAAAGTGTCCAGGCCCCAGAGATCGCTGGCATCCTCGATGGTGACCTCATCATCTGTGATGGCGATCATCACCGCCCGATCACTGGCGCCCGTGACGATGAGTCCGTCATAGCCGGCCTTTTTTAGCGCGGCGCCAAACTGCGAGCCGACGTTGGCGCGGGTGAACCAGCCAAAAGGAAAAGCCTGCGGACTAAAGCCGCAGATGGCAGTGCGCCCCGAATAGGGCGAACGTGAGCCCGTAAGAGCGCCCGTCATGATCATCAGCGGATTTTCAGGCGCCAGAGGGTCGATGGCCTCTGGGTATTCGTGCCAGGCATAGTATGCCGCCAGCCCGCGGCCGCCGATGAACTCGCGAGCCGCCTTGGGCAGCGGCTCTGCGGTGATGCTTAGATTGGACAGATCGATGCGTAGCAGGCGGTTAGCCCAGCCAAACAGCGTCTCAAACCGACCCAGGGTAGCCTTTGCCAACGGCATATCGTGCCTCGTTACAGATGCTGGTGGCACCGCCTTGATTGTGAACGGTGCGCATGACCATGATTCTACTCAACGGTGACCGTAATGCCAAGGCTTTTGACCGTGTCGCTCCCGAGCGCTACCATCGCGCGCATGTCAGCCTCATGCGTCGAGACGGAGCGCCCCGGTCTGTGGGCGGGCTTTCGGGCCACCTTGCCGGTGGCTCTGGGTTGTGTTCCGTTCGGGCTGGCCTATGGTGCTGTAGCCGCTGCTTCGCTGTCTCCCTGGCAAACCTCGCTCATGTCGCTGACGGTCTTTGCGGGCACGGCTCAGTTTGTGGCCGTCAGTATGCTCGCTCAAGGCGCCGATTTACTGTCTGTTTGGTTCACCTGTGTGCTGGTGAACCTGCGTCTGTTGCTGCTCAGCGCTGCGGTCTCGCCGCACTTGCAGGGGATCGGTGCAGCTCAGAGGCTGGCGTCGGCGCAGGCGCTCACCGATGAGAGCTTTGCAGTAAGCCTTGGCGCTTTTCGTACCCATGACGCCAAGCCTGTCTATCTGGTGGGCTCGGGTCTGGCGATCTACCTGTTCTGGCAGATCGCCACTTTGGTAGGGCGCCTCGCGAGTGGCCTGATTCCGCAGGGCTTTGGCCTCGAGTATGCGTTGTCAGCCAGTCTCATCTGCCTGCTCTTTATGTTGGTGCACAGTCGGCGGCAGTGGGTCGTCGCCCTCCTTGCGATTGTGCTTGCTCTGGTGTCGCGGCTGTGGCTGCCCGACGCCTGGGTGGTGTTGGCGGCAACGATGATCGCGGCCACTGTCGGCCTGGGGCTCAAGCGGTGGCTATGACGGCGCTAATCATTGCCTTGGCCGCGGTGACGCTGGCCTACCGCCTGTTGCCACTGGCTCTGCTGGAGCGTTTCAGACTGCCGAGCTGGGCCCGTGACTGGCTTGAGCTGGTTCCTGGCGCTGTGCTCGCGGCCATGCTCTGCCAGGCGGTGCTGTTACCAGGCGAGGCCGAACCGTGGAAGACGCCAGAGCTGCTCGCAGCTGTTCCCGCGGCCGCAGTGGCCTGGCGCACGCGCAGCATGGTTCGGACTATGGTTACCGGCATGCTGGTCTATGCCCTCTTGTCGCACATGCTCTAGTCGCCGAGCGGCTCGTCTGGCTCGTCTCTACGCCTTCTGAGTAGCGAAGCCCGTGTGATGGCACGACTGCCGAACCGTTTGTGGATCTCATCCAGAGCATTGGCCAACCTGATGGCGCGCTGGTCGCTATCATCGAACAGGCCGAGCTGATAGCCAGCGCCATCCAGCAGCCCGCTCACACCCACGCCGATCAGCCGTAGCCGTGTACCCGGAGCCCAGTTGCTGTCTAGTAGTTGAGCGGCTGCAGAGTTGATCACCTCAGCCCGGTCGGTCGGCTGCTCCAGGGCACGCTGCCGCGTAAAGGTGTCGAAATCAGCCGTACGCAGTTTGAGCCGCACCGTGCCGCCCACCAGGCGGCGCTCGCGCAGCTGCCTGGCGAGATGGTCGCTCATCTCCAGAATGGTGCGCCTTAATGGCTCGCGCTCGGCCACATCCTGAGCAAACGTGGTCTCATGGCTGACCGAGCGCCGCTCGCGGTCTGGCGAGACGCTGCTTGAGTCGATGCCCAGACTGCTACGATAGAGCCAGGCGCCCGCGTCGCCAAAGCGCGCCGTCAGCTCATTCTGGTCAAGACGCTGCAGATCTCCGATTTTGTGAATGCCCTGAGCCTGAAGTTTTGCTGCGGTGACCTTGCCAACACCCCACAGCTCTTGTACGGATAGGGGCGCCAGGTAGCGCGCTTCTTCGTTGCGTGGCACCATCACAAGGCCGTTTGGTTTGCCTTGTGAACAAGCGATCTTGGCCACCAGTTTGGTCGAGGCTACGCCGAGCGAGATGGGCAGGCCCACCTCGGATGCCACGCGAGTTCTGATGCGCTCCGCCGTCTGACGTGGGGTTCCCCAGAGCCGTTCACAACCAGTGATGTCGAGAAAGGCTTCGTCGATCGATACCTGCTCCATCACCGGGGTGAACTCGTCCAGAATCTGCATGATCTGATCGGAGAACTCGCCATAGCGGTCATAGTGTCCACGGACGATCACCAAGTGGGGGCACAGCCGCAACGCCTGCGCCACGGGCATGGCTGAGCGCACGCCAAAGGCACGGGCGGCATAGGACGCAGAGGCCACTACGCCCCGCCCCTGGGGGGTGCCACCGACGACGATGGGCTTGCCGCGTAATGAGCTGTTGAGAAACTCCTCAACCGAGGCAAAGAACGCATCGAGGTCGACATGCACGATCCACCGCTCAGGTTGCGCTGTGATCGCGGCAGTCATAGCAGTCTTTCGGTGCTCTAGGTCGCCATCTGCTCGATGCGGAAATGCATAGCCAGCCGCTCAAAGATCGCTTCTGGGAACTGAGGGTGGTGCTGATAGGCGAGGGCGGTGATCTGTGCCGTCAGCCGCAAGGAATCGGTCTCGAGCGTGAGGGCCAGCCCTGGCTCGGCCGTCACCACCTCGCCCTTGCGCTCGAGCCTGGCCACTATGCTCTCGTTCCTGGCGGCCCAGGGGCTCGCCAGCACCTGCGACACTGTGCGTGTGCCCTGGGTCTCAAAGAGCCACACGTCAAAGGCGGCTACCTGTTGAGCATCATCCGAGCCCAGCACCTCGCTGATCACCATGCCGCACTGCCCGATAAAGCTTTCCTCGGGCGAATCGATGGTCACAGACTGGTAAAAGTCGTCGTCGCCATAGCGGTAGGCGATGTCATACTCGCGCAGCACGCCGGACTTGTTCACCTTCACCTGGCTGGGCGCGGGCGGCACGATAGCGTCGTCCTCGTCAACACCCTCCCACGGCGGCACATCTCGCGCAACACGCGCGGGCTGAGGAGCCGGTTGCGATGAAAGTGCTGTGGCGTCTATGCCGAGCAGTTCTTCCAGGCTCGGGCCAGCCGAGGTCGGCGTCTGGCCAGGCGCGGTACTAGTCTCGTTGGGCCTCTCATCTAAAGGCTCAAGTCTGGCGTCAAAGACTGGATACTCAGGGCCTTTGTCGCGGCTGCCCCGTCGGCTCAGCAGTAGCCCCACCACGGCGGCAAGCCCCACCAACAGGGCGCCCAGCCCAAAGAGGATCATTACCCAGTTGGGCGCGCCGCGGCCCATGCGGTCTTCAGAGCCCTGTTGGCCAGGCTCCTCGGACGGCGCTGCAGTGGCTGCGTTGCTCTGTAAGCCCGTGTCGTCCACAAGCCGCTTCAGACGCGCCGCTGCGGCGGCATCTCCCTCTGCAAGGCGCTCTGCCAGCAACTCATCCGCCAGTCGAGTGACGGCGGCCAGATCGCGCCCATCAGGCGCCAGATCCTGTAGACGACGCTGCGCCAGGGGCACGTCGCCATTGATGGCGTACGAGTCTGCCACTAGCAAGATGTGGGTCTTTTGATGCTCAATGCGCAGATCCACTGGGTCGGTGTCGGTCCAGTCGACAGGCCACACCACCCAGGCCGCAAAAAGCCCCAGCGCCAGCCCGACCACGGCGGCCAGAATCAGCGCCCAAAGGCCAAACCGTCGGTGGTTATCAGCTCGCAAGCTCATATATGCTCCTCGCCTGCTGTATGCTGCCATCATAGCACACCGTCAGGCGGCACTCAAGCGATGTGCCTAGCCGACCACGGGCTGCTTTGGGCAGGCCGTCAGTATCTGGCAGCCTGCGGTAGTGATCACGACCATATCCTCGATGCGCACGCCCCCGAACTCGGGAAGATAGATGCCTGGCTCGACGGTGAGCACCACGCCTGCACCTAACACTTCCTGAGACAGTGAGCTGGCACGCGGGTTTTCGTGGATGGCGAGGCCAACGCTGTGCCCCAGCCCATGGCCGAACTTGCCCTCGTAGCCGGCGCCATAGATGATATCGCGCGCAATCTGATCTGCCTCAAAGCCGCTGATGCCGGCTTTGAGCGCCTGCTCGACGGCGAGCTGCGCTTCGAGCACCTTGTGCCAGATGGCCAGATAGGCGTCATCGGCATGCCCCAGACAGAAGGAGCGTGTGAGGTCCGAATGGTAACCCTCGAAAAGGGCGCCCATGTCGACCACCACCGGATCGCCCAAAGCGATCGGCCGGTCAGATAGCGTGGCATGAGGCAAAGCGCTGTTAGGGCCAGAGCCGACGATGGTGTTGAACGAGAGCCCGTCGGCGCCGTGCGTGCGCATGTACACCTCGAGTTGCCAGGCGACATCCCGTTCAGTCACCCCAGGTCGAATCCACTCCCACATCGACTGCATGGCTTCGTCGGCGATGCGCACTGCCTCTGCCATAAGCTCAAGCTCGTGCTCATCCTTGTACTGGCGCAATGACTCTACCAACCCCTTGGTGGGCACCCATTCCGTGTCACTGGCCGCCGCTCGCCACAGCTCAGAGGTCTCCAGCGTGACGTCGTGCTTCTCCAGCCCGACCCTGCTCCAGCCATGGCTGGCGATGGTTTCTGCCAGCGTCTCTTCTGTACGGGCAGACACCGGCACCAGCGTAAAGCCAGGAGCCTGGCGGGCTGATTGCTCATAGTAGCGAAAATCGGTGAGGAGCAGCGCATGCTCTGCACTGATGATGAGCACGCCAGCTGAGCCGCTAAACCCGCTCATGTAGCGGCGGTTCTCCGCCTGCGAGACAACCAGGCAGTCTAGCCCCTGTTCGGCAATCAGTGTACGGAGGGCTGCTAGTCGGTCTCTCATGGTGCGCTCACCTCGTGCACAAAGGGCTGTTGGCGATGGCCAGCCTCGATGATGTCGATCAAGATCTCGGCGCTGGCGCGAATGACGCGCGCACAGCCCATCTCTGGCGTGCGCCAGTCAGAGCCATGGATGGGGGCGCATGTGGTGTCCTCAAAACGCGCCAAGAAGCGTCGTCGAAACTGACAGGCTAGATCGTTCACGAAATCGTCATTCACCCCGGCGCTAGTGCGCCCCCAGAGCGCTCCGAGCACCATGATGCCCCCACTGAGCGCGCCGCACAGCTCTTGCCGCTCGCAGACGCCACCGCCAAAGGGGCACGAGGCACGGATGAGCACATCGGGCACGGGGTCGAGATATAGGCCGCCCACGGCGACCACCATGGCCTCTGATCAATGCAGGCCCGAACGGTAGGTGGCAACGATTTGGTCGAGCTGTGAAGCGGGCATGATAACTCCTATAGGTTGGTGCTGAACATCAGGCCTGCACCGCGCGCCGAGCGGCAGACGAACGACTCTGCCTGTAAGCCCGTGGCGGCGCGGTAGGCCAGCGATACCTGCGACACGAACGCCTCGACCTGCTCTGACGCAACCAGCGCCACCACACAGCCGCCCCAGCCTGCACCGGTGATGCGCGCTCCGACGGCGCCAGCCTCCAGGCAGGCGTCGACCAGGGCATCGATCTCGGGCGTCGAGATCTCATAGGCTGTGGCCGCGCTACGGTGCGCCTCGACCATCAGCGCACCAGCGCGCGACATGTCAAGGCTAGAGAGCGCCTCCATGGTTGCCAAGACGCGGGTATTCTCGCTGTGGACATGGCGACAGCGGGCGCGCACGTTGTAGATATTGGTTTCCGCGCTGCGCCCCGCGTCCAGAATGCGTTCTGGGTCGATGCCCTGCTGCAAAAGGGCCTCTGCGGTGATTGTCTCGGGTAGCAGCGGTTCGAGGTCTTCCCAGCGCACCTGCTGGACATCGCGCAAATGCGTGATGCCCGGATAGTACTTGCGCAGTAAGGCCACGCCGATGCGACCCTCGGCAACCCTGCGGTTAAAGTGCGGTCCGGTGTTGGCGTGGCGCACCTGGCTATCGATGACCACGACCTGAAACTGCGGTGAGACCGGCACATGGCGGTAGGTGTAGGTCTGAGTGGCGGCATCGGGCCGGCAGTCGAGGAATAGCGCGTGCCCTTGGCGGCTAAGCAGCGAGGCGAACTGATCCATCACGCCTCCGCGGGTGCCCACATACCACTCGGCCTGGCCACAGGCGTCGGCCAAAGCAGGGCCATTGAGTGGCAGCTCATTGATGTGAACCAGGGCAACGGCTGCTGCGACCGTCAACGCCGAGGATGACGAGAGACCCGCTCCGCGTGGAACGCCCAGTCCTGGCCGCCCATCGACCAGGGCATCAAAGCCGTGTAGCGGCTGCTCATAGCGCTGAGACAGTAGCTGTGCGGGCCCCTGGACATAGTTGCCCCAGTCGCCCAAGGGGAGGCGGGGGATGTCTCTACTGATCTCGAACGACCGTTCGCCAAAGCCCTGTTCAACGTTGCCCAGAATGACGCGGCCGTCAGCACGGGGACGCAGGGCCAACAGCACATCGCGGTCGAGCGCCATCGGAAGCACAAAGCCGTGGTTGTAGTCGGTGTGCTCGCCGATCAGGTTGACGCGCCCCGGCGCTCGAAAGACCATCACGGGCCCTTGGCCCCAGAGCTGCCCGAATGCGTGCAACAACTCGTTTAGCCGCGCCTGTTGGCGCTCTAGAAAGCCGACGTCTGAACCGTATACAGCGGCCAGAGTGGACAACTGCTCGCTCACGACCTTCTCCTCAGCATGACAGTGGCCCACAGTATAGTCAGGGCGTTCTGTCGCGGCAATGCGGTTGGACGTAGCCCTGATGGGGCCTATAATCGCGCCAGCATTTAGCAAGGATTGTCCAATGCCCCCCGTTGACATTAGCTTTGTGATCCCGTGTTACAACGAAGAACAGGCCATCGACTTGGTGCTGGACGAGATCGTGGCGGTGATGCGGCCGCTGGGCCTCGCCTATGAGATCATCGTTGTGGACGATGGGTCGACGGATAGCACAGCGGCCCTGTGTCAACGCCGACCTGATGTCATCCTCGAGCGCCATCACCACAACATGGGCACAGGCGCCGCGCGCAGCACCGGCGTCCGTCGCGCTCAGGGTGAGTTTGTCATCATGACAGATGCCGATGGCACCTATCCGGCCGAGGCGATCCCTGAGCTGATTCGCGAGTTGCAGAACGCCGACATGGTCATCGGCGCGCGACGCCGTGAGGCCGGCACCGTCCGCTGGTTGCGCTCGCCTGCCAAGTGGTTTATCCGCATGCTCGCCAGCTATATGACGCGTACTCGCATTCCAGATCTCAATTCGGGGCTCCGGGGCATCCGCAGGGCACTGATTCCGCGCTTTTTCCACATCCTGCCCAATAGCCACTCGTGGGTGAGCACCATCACAATCGCCTTCTTGAGCTGCGGCTATCGGGTGAGGTGGATTCCCATCGAATACCACCCGCGCATTGGCCGCTCAACCTTCCACCCCATTCGAGACACCTATAACTATCTCACGCTGGTGGTGCGCACCATCACTTACTTTAACCCGCTGCGCGTGTTCCTGCCCGTCAGCCTATTGCTGCTCGCGATCGGTATGGGTAAGGCGATCTCAGACGTCTTTAGGTACAACTGGCACTTTCCCGCCTCGACGGTGATGTTGGTGTTGGCGGGCGTGCAGGTTGGAGCGTTGGGCGTGCTAGCCGACTTGATCGCCAAAATGGCCAACCGTGAACAGGGCTAGACGCTAACGGCCGCTGTTCTCGTGGCGGCGTTGGAGGCATCCGTGGCTTTGGTACAAGCACACGTGAGCGGAGCCGCTAACGTGTCACTATGCACATGCTCGCTATGGTCGACGCTCGTGCGCGCCTCCTGATCGATCGAGATACCGCTGGTAGACCTTTAGGTGCCCATGCACCATCGTTTCTGCGCTGAGATTGCGGCGCACCCAAACCTGGCCAAGTTGGGCCATCGTGCGTCGGCGTTCGGGCTGGTCTAGCAGCGAGCTGATGGCAACGGTCAGCGCCTCGGCATCCATGGGTGGCACCACCAGGCCGCCTGGCCCGGCCACTTCGGCACAAGCGCCTGCTGATGTGGTGATTACGGGCGTGCCACAGGCCAGCGCCTCGGCAATCGGCAGGCCAAAACCCTCGAGCAGAGACGGCGTTACAAACAGATCTGCCATGGTGTAGTACGATGGGAGGTCCTCGTCGGGCACATAGCCCAGGGTGACCATACGCCGCGCTGCTGGCCCCAGCGCGGCCAGCACGCGTTTGCGGTAGCGCTCTTCCCAGCGGCCGATCACCACGCAATAGACGTGCTCGGGCAGACGCCGCAGCGCCGCAGCCAGGTATTCGAGCCCTTTGCGGGGCGTGCAAAAGCCCACAAAGAGCAGCACTTGAGCGGTCTCGAGGCCCAGCTGGGCACGCACGTCGCTGGGTGTAGGAGCAAAACGAGCGGTGTCGATGCCGTGACGCACCACACTGATGCGCTCGGGTGGTAGGTGGTACTCATCGGCATAGGCACGGGCAGTGGTACGGCTCCCCGCGATGAGGTGTTGCGATCGCCGTACGCACGGACGCTCTGCCAGATAGCGAGCTGTGGTATAGTATGCCAACCTGCTGAGCAGGTTGCGCGTTCCCGAGTGAGCGGGCAGGTTGCCATGTGCTCTGAGCCGCTGGCGAAATGACTGTTGCAGGGTGGCCACAAAGGGGCCCTGGTAGGCATAGGCGAAATGAACATCCGCAAAGTGCACGATGTCAAAGTGATGCCGCTGGTCGAGCGCGTGGACCAGTGGCGCGGCTTGGCGCGCAAAGGTCACCCAATCGAGACATCCGCCAGAAACACGGTGGACGGTGGCTCCAGTGGACTCTTCTTTGGTGCCCGACGCTGGCAGTCCGCGAGCCAAGACATGCACCTCGTGGCCCTGAGCCAAGAGACCTCGGACGAGCGTCTCTCCGTACACGCCCAACCCAGAGGTGCGGTGGGGCGCAAAGTCGAGGTTTACCAGACAGATTCGCATCGCTCCTCGCCGCCTACAGGCTGGCGACATTATACATCCCTCAAGGCAGCCCCCCAATGAACACGTCGTTGGTCGTGGCGATCGTGCTCAACTGGAATCTGCCAGGCGACACCGTCCGCTGCGTGAGGTCGTTGCTCCGAGAGCAGAGCGCCTCGCTACAGGTTGTCATTGTAGACAATGGTTCGGGCGATGACTCGCTCGACTGGTTTGCCCGTGAGCTGTCAGACGTGCCCGTGGTGGTTAGCCCACAGAACCGCTACTATGCGGGCGGAAACAACCTGGGGCTCGCTGCGGCTCTGGACGCTGGCGCTGACTGGGTGCTCGTGATCAACAACGACACCGTGGCCGCACCAGATATGGTTAGCCATCTGGTGAGGGCCGCCGAGGCGCAGGCGGCTTCTTTGGTGGCGCCCCTGATCTACCGTCTTGATGCACCCGAAGCGTGTTGGGATGCTGGCCAGCAGTGGCCCCGGTGGCGGCCCTTGGCTGCCCGGGCCAGGGCCCAGACGGACCCCTATCCGGTCGATATGGTAACCGGTTGCGCCATGCTGATTCGTGCCGACATGGCGCGTGCGCTAGGCGGCTTTGATGAGCGCTACGTCATGTACTATGAAGATGCTGACCTCTGTCTAAGGCTGCGGCAGTTGGGCGGGCGCATTGTGGTTGCCCCAGAAGCTCGTTTGTGGCACGCCGTAGGCAGCAGCGCCGCCCTGGCCAGCGAGCGCAGCGCCGAACAGAAGGCGCGCTTTCGGCTGCGCTTTTACCGCCAGCACGCTCCCTGGCCGTGGCGGCCGGTGACGTTGCTGATGGTGACAGGGCATACCGTGGTGCAGGTGCTCCTGGCATGGCTGCGCCGGCAGCCCGGGCGCGCACGAGCTCTGTGGCGTGGCCTGTGCCTGGGTTGGCGTGAGCCGATCGAGGGGCGCCTGTGATCAGATCCATCGCTCTGCCGCGTGTCTGGGTCGCATGCCCTGTCTGTGGTTCGGATGATGCCGTCACCGTTCTGAGGGAGATCGTCGGCGACGCCCACCGCGTGTACGCGAGGGAGTGCCCCCTGGACGTGCAGGGCGGTGAGGCGCTGGTTCGCTGCCGATGCTGTGGTATGGCCTACATCAACCCCCAGCCGCGACTGCCCGCGAATCTTGCCAGCTACCCACCGTCAGAGGAGACAGCCTACTTTGCCGCCACACGGCAGGAGCGAGTCGGCGGTGCGGAGCATCTACTGGCTTTGCTCGAGCAGCGTCTTGGCTCTCGTGGTCGGCTGTTCGATATCGGTTGCGGCGATGGTGCCCTACTCTCTGTGGCTCTGGAGCGCGGCTGGCAGGCCGACGGGATTGAGGCCAGTGCCTCACTGGTGGCGCAGCTCGATGCCAACGGGCTTGTTGAGCATGTGCAACTGGGCCGAGCTGAGGCGCTTGCAGGCGATGATGCGCGCTATGATGCCGTTGTGTTGCTGAATGTGCTGGAGCACACGCTCGAACCAGCGGCGGTGCTGGGCGAGGCAGTGCGAGTGCTGCGGCCTGGCGGCTTGCTGGCGGTGCACGTACCCAACTATGCCTGGGGCCGGCTATGGGGGCGTCGTTGGCACCAACTGCAGCCCCTCGAGCACAAGCATTACTTTGCGCCGCGCACGCTGCACCGGCTTTTGGTGAGAGTAGGGCTAATGCCCTTGGCCCGGTTCGGGCTGCCTCCAGCGAGTCCTGCCAGGGCGCGCCTGCAACGTTTTCTGGCTGCCTTTGGCCTCTGGCCGGGGTCTGGGCTGGGGATGCTGGCGACGAGGAGAAGGTGATCGCGATGGCATCCACGATCTATGCCAGAAGCCGAACATGTTGCGGGGTTGTTGCCAGCCAGTACGAGGATGATCCCTTGCTCATAGGTAACTCTTAGATGATGACAGTACCGTGCCCGCTTTGCGGCAGCCTTGCCCGAGAGCCACTCGTCGATACCAGAGACCTGCTGATGGATGACGCGACCGTCTTTCACTATGTGCGCTGTTCGTCTTGTGGTCTCTGCTACCTAAATCCGCAGCCCACCGCGCAGGAACTCGAGGCGCACTATCCACCAGCCTATGCTCCTTTTGCCGAGGTGTCGGCAAGTGCAAATCGCCTTCACCAGCGGTTGGTTAACCACGGCATCCGCAAGCGCATCCGAGCAATCGAGCGCTGTAGACCCTCGGGCAGGCTGCTCGAGGTGGGTTGTGCTGATGGCTTTATGCTGGCCGCGCTCAGACAGACGGGCCGATGGGAGGTGATGGGCATCGACACCAGCTCTGTGGCCGTCGCCAGGGCGAGAGAGATGTACGATCTCGAGATCATCCAGGCGCCTGTCGAGCAGGCCCAACTGCCGCGCGGGCATTTTGATGTGGTTGCCATGTGGGATGTGATCGAACATTTGCCCGATCCAGTCGCTGCCCTGAACGCGATCCAGGTCGCGCTCAGGCCGGGGGGGCTGCTGATCCTCAGGTTGCCGGTCAGCGACGCCTGGGATGCCAGGCTGTTTGGTGAAGCCTGGGCCGGCTGGGACGCGCCGCGGCACCTTGTCGTCTACTCGATGGCCCACTTGCAGCAGGTTCTATGCCATGCCGGTCTAGAGTTGCGCGCGAGCAGGGGCAATGCGAGGCTCTATTCAGGCCTCAAGCCAAGCCTGGGCCGGTGGGCCAGGCTTTCGCTCCACGGACGCAGCCGAGCAGTGGCAGAGGCCTTGCTCGGCTCGTCGATGCTGCAGGCCATGGTGGCGCCACTCAGCTGGCTTACGTCCAGGCTATGGCCGACGTCTTGCCGCCTCGCTGTGGCCGTCAAGCCGCAGGCCAAGCCTGGTGACTGCAGCGATGTGGCGGCGTGCCCGCAGGCGTCAGCGTCGTGCGGCACCGGCTTCACCGGGTCGTGGTCGGCGAAGAAGAGGCAGAGGCCAGCGTGATGCGCTTACAGGGCTGGATCGAGCAGGTCAGGTCAAGAGGTGCGGCGGCCTCACCCTGGCTGCGGGCGCTCGCAGTGGTACTGCTCGTTGCCGCGCTCGGCGTCGCGTCGTGGCTGGTGGCCGCGAACTGGCAGGCGCTGCGCTCGCACGCCTGGACGCTACGGTGGTGGCCCTTGCTCATCGCGATGCCGCTCTACCCCCTCGCCATCGGCCTGGTTGTGCAGGGTTGGGTGCTGAACCTGAGAAGGCTTGGCGCCACGGCCGCCTTTTGGGATTGCTTCTATACCTTTGCCCTGAGCAATCTGGCGCGCAAGTTGCCTACGCCGGTCTGGTTCGTGGGCGGGCGCATACTGCTATCTCGTGCCCATGGGGTGACTGAGGCGATCAGCTCGGCGGCACTGGTTCTCGAGCAGGCACTGTTGCTGCTCGCATCTGTCTTGGTGGCACTGGTGATGGGGCTCTTGGGAGGAGTCTCACTGGTAACCGGCGGGTGGCGCTGGGCCATGCTGGCGGGCGCGCTCGTCTGCCTGGGCCTGGTGGCCTGGCCTGGCCTGGTGACCCGAGCGGTCAACGGCATCATGCGGCGGCTGGGCTCGCAGCAGCGCATCGGGGGGCAGTTGGCGCCGGCAGACATGGCGCGCTCGCTGACGCTCTTTGTGGCATCAGGGCTGGTGAGCGGTCTAGCCTACTGCTGTGTCGCGCTGGCTCTCTACCCCATTGATCTCGCGCTGTGGCCGGCGCTCATCTCCTTCTCTGCAGTGGGGAGTGCCATTAGCTTTCTGAGCCTGGTGTTGCCTGCTGGATTGGGCCTGCGCGAAGCCGCCACTGCCGCCATGCTTGCATCGATCGTGCCCGTGCCGGTTGCTCTGGCGGCGCCGATCCTGTCACGCCTCTGGCTTTTGCTCAACGAGCTGCTGTGGGCGGCCCTGGTGCTGGCGATCAGAGCGTTGACGAGATGGTTGGCCCATCGTGGCAGCAATCACCCTAACGGGTGATTGCTGGTCGGGTGTTGCATACCCTACACTGAGGGTGGTTCAAGGCCGCAAAGGTCCGTCATCTATGGGAGGCTCACTATGAGACGAAGGCTGATTACCCCCCTTATCACCATGCTGGCACTGCTGGCGATGCTCCTCTCGACGAGCGTCGTGTCAGCGATGCCGCCGCTGAGCTTTTCGTCCAACATTCGCGTACAGAACCTCGAGGACGAGCCTGCCAACATCGTCATCAGTTTCTACGATCTGTACGGTACAAGCCCCAATGTTGGCTCGCCGGTTGCGGAGCTACACGACACCATTGAGCCCCAAGGCGACGTAATCATCTGGACTGTCGACGCGAGCAATCTGGGCGAAGACTGGTCTGGATCTGCAGTGGTGGGGTCCGATCGCGAGATCCGCGTGGTCAACAACCTCTACTCTGAGGACTGGATGTTCCAGGGCTCTTCGCAGGGCTCTCTCGATGGCGCCTACGAGGTAGGTATCCCGCTCATCCAGTTAAGCAACAAAGACTGGGACTCTTGGTTCAACGTGCAGAACGTTGGCCCCGATGAGGCCGACGTCTATGTGACCTTTGAGCCCGGACTGGTGGGCAACACCTACACGACGCCTGTGATCACGCTCCCACCCTATGTATCGTACACGTTTGATCCACGTGAGCTCGCCGTGCATCTGTTGGGTGATACGCCAGTGGGCGGCGACCGGGACGGCGAGGCCTTTGTCGGGGCGGCGACCGTGTATAGCAGCGGTAGTCCGGTGGTGGCCACCTGCGTCGAGGGTAGCGACGAGAACCTGATGGTCTACGATGGTTTTGCGACGGTTGGCACCGAAGGCCTACTGGTGGCGCCGCTCTATCACACCAACCATAACACCACCCGCAGCTCGATTCATGTTCAGAACCGTGGCACCGAGGCGACTGAGGTGACGGTGCACTATGTGCCCAGCAACAGCGTCTCGTACTCGGGCGATGCCTGCTACGAGACGATGATCATCGAACCAGGCGCCATGCAGGTGTTCGGTTTCTTTGCCTTCAGCGATGCCTGGCAGCAGTATACGCCCAACAGCAACTGCTACACCGTGAACGGTCTCGGGTCGTTCGTCGGATCGGCCTATATCGATCAGGACACCGACAACGTCGGCCTGGTGACCGGAGACCCTCAGCCTCTGGTGGCGCAGGTGCAGGAGTTCACCGTGAACACCGGCACGGGCTCGGCGTACAATGCCAGCAGCCCTGTGGATGCCGCGCCGTATCTGGCCTTCCCTGAGATGCTCGATCGCAGCAATGGCTACTGGACATCGATCAACCTGTTCAACGCCAGCCCAACCGACTCGGAGGATATCACCATCGAGTATCGTGGTCGGTTGGATCAGGGACATGGGACGCCGGTGGCCAAAACGCAGACGTTGACGCTTGGGCCGCTCGAGTCAACCAACATCCTTCATGCCTATAGCTCGGCATCCTTTGCCTACGAGCTGGGCGATGGCTTTGTGGGCTCGGCACTTCTGAAGGCTGACGATGGCGACGCCCTGCTGGTGGCCGTGACGAACAAGCTGTTCGGCCCGCCATCGGTTGGAGACGTCCTCTCGACCTACAACGCCTTCCCGCTCTGGGAGCTGCCGGGCAGCGCCGATTAGTGGCGTAGTGATGAGACCAGACGAGGGCTGCCACGCGGCAGCCCTCGTGCTGTTTTGAATAACCGCCCGACACGCACTATGCTGTGAGCTGAACTCTAATACCTCGCGAGGTGCCGATGGTCCGCAATCTGCTTGTGGTGATGTTGCTGGTGGCGTTGCTCGTTGGCTGCGCTACAGCGGCCAAGCCAACGCTGTTGGTGGCTGAACCCCCTGATCTCGCTGTGGACGCTCAACCGACGCTGCTGCCGTCGCCGACGTCGACACTGATCATCGCCACGCCGAAAAGCGGCCAAGACGCCATGGTAGCGAATGGCGATGAAGCGTATCCGTCCCCAGTAGATGCCGAGCTGTCTGGCCCATACCCGGGGCCCGAGCCCACAATGGATGTAACGCCGTTGACAGCGGCTTTGGCGCAGACGCCGGCTATCCCCAAGGTGGTGGTGCCCACGCCGTCGGCAGGAAAGGCCACCGTCACAGGGCGAGTGTATTATCGCGTGGATGACGACACCCGCGAGCCGCTGCAATACGCCCGTGTCTTTCTGGCACGCCGGCTCAGAGATGCGCAAGGCCAGCCTTCGTTTATGGTGAGCCTCAGCAAGGGCAGCGCTCCGATGACCATCACAGACGGTGAGGGAGCTTTTGCGTTCGGCGACGTCAATGTCGAGGGCTATGCCCTGATTATCGAGCTGGGATCGCAACTGGTGCTGGCCCACGACCTGTTGGCTGACCGCGATGTGGTCTTTATGGCTGAGGCCGATCAGACCTTCGATGTCGGCGAGATTCTGGTGGCGCCGCGGTAAAGTGAGAGGTTCGCCTCACCAGTGGTCGCAACAGAGCGAGCAGCAGCTCGCCGATAGGTCGGGGTGCGAATCGTTGCCAGTAGAGCGCCTGTCCGTTGGCCGCTATCTGGTCAGCCTCGGCACGGTTGGCCCGTACAGCAAGGATCGCGCTGGCCAGAGCTTTGGGATCACCAGGCGGGCATAGTAGGGCAGTCTCATCATGGGTCAGCGCCTCGCGGCTGCCTGGCGTGTCGGCTGTGACCAGCGGACGCCCCGCAGCAAGGGCGGCATATGCTTTGGCGGGAATCACCCGCTGAGCCTTGGCTGATGTGCCGAACACACCCAGTATCAGATCGGCGCGCGCCGCACGTTCAGAGAGCTCCGGTTCATCGAGCCAGCTGGGCCCCCATTCCACGTTATCAAGGGCCAGCCCTTGCGCCAGCAGGCGCATTTCAGTGTACATCTGGCCGCTGCCAATGAAGGTGATGCGCACTTCGGGGGCGCTGGTCGCGAGGAGCTTTGCAGCCCGGAGGATATGCTCGATACCGTGCAGAGGAATGAATGTGCCTACAAAGAGCACGTCAAAGGTGTCATCACCCGTAGAGCGGCGGGCCGGGGCGACTACCGAGGGTTCAGGAGCACCTACCCACACACGAGCGTATCGACCCACCCCGTAGGCGTTTTGGAAAAAGGCGCAATCGGCCTCTGTATCCAGTAACACTAGGTCGGCCCCTCGGCAAGACTGCCGCTCCAGGCACCAGAGCAGGCGAGCGCGCCATGACCTCTTTGGCACCAGCTTCCGGTCTGTCACGGCGGTCTCGTAAATCGATAGAAACGCATCAAGAACCAGTGGCATGCGCCGTAGCCAGCAGATAGGCCGGGCGATCAGAGCGTCGATCTGCCCTGGGTAGCCAACCAGCACCACATCGGGGCGGGCCATCGTCAGCAGACACCAACACAGATGCCAATAGGCGGCCAGCCCGCGGCCAATCAAAGAGAGGTTGAGGCGCTGACGAGCGGACTCTCTAACCCTCTCTCCACGGCCGCGCCATAGCGATCTGTGGCATACCACCACCTCTGCCCCGGCCTGCTCCAGGCCGGTCTTGATGACGCGATTGCGGACATGCTCGGGGTCAAACGTGCCCCAAAGACACACCCTCATCTCTGGTCTGGCTCCGCAATCTGCGGCACCGGCTCTCGCCGCAAGACCAAGAGCGTGTAATCATCATGCTGATCGCTGCCTTTGGTGTGCGTCTGCTGAGCCTGTGAGACGGCCCTGACCATCGCCTCGGCCGGCTGTCCAATCGCCATCTCCATGGCAGCCTGCAGCCCGTCAACGCCAAACTCTACGCCGTCAGGAGAGATGGCCTCAGTAACACCATCGGTATAGAGCAATAAGACGTCTCCGGGGTAGAGCACGGTGGTTCGCTGCTCGATCTCGGGGTCGTCGATGACGCCTAACACGATGCCCGGCGAGAACAGGGTCTCGATAGCCTCGCCGCTGCCCCGCATCAGCAGCGGGGGATTATGGCCGGCCCGTGCATACCTCAAGAGGCCAGAGCGCAGATCGAGCACGCCGTAGAACATGGTCACAAACATGCCCGAGCGTGACTCGGGCAGCAGCAGCGTATTCGCGCGCTGCAAGGTGCGTGCCGCTGAGTAACCCTCGAGCGCGGTCGAGCGCATGATGGTGCGCGAGAGCGCCATATATAGCGCGGCTGCAACACCCTTGTCAGAGACATCTGCGATGACAATGCCCAGCCGGTTCTCGTCGAGCTGGATCAGATCGTAGAAATCGCCGCCCACGCCACGTGCTGCTTGCCAGTCCACGGCCAGATCCCAGCCAGGGGCTTGGGGCACTGCCTCGGGCATAAAGCTCATCTGGATGTCACGCGCCAGCTCCATCTCGTGCTCGAACTGTTGCTGCCTAAGCATGCGGCGATAGAGCATGGCACTCTCGATTGCCAATGATGTTTGTCGCCCGATGCCCGCCAGGAGCGTCTGGGTGTGCCCGCTGAGAGCAGATAGATCACCCGCTCCAGCCAACAAGTAGCCCGATATGGTCTCGTGGGCAGTAAGGGGTACCACCGCAAAGGGCAGGCAATCGGCCAGTTTGGGGCAGAGTGCGATGAGATCGGGCTCTACCTGCAGCACCAGTTGCCGCTCGCCGCCCCATTGAGCTGTGACGCGTTCACGACCAGCGCGGCTCAGCGCCTGGCCAATGGCATCCAGCGTCGCATCGTCGATCCCCGCGCCCCGCAGCATCGGGGCGCGCTCGGTACTCGGCCAAACGAGCGCCGCACACCAGTCTACCTCCACCAGTCGTGGCGTGAGTTCGGCGACTGCGCTGAGGCAATCGCGCAGGTTGGTAGTAGCGCCACTGAGGGCATTGGCCACCTGTAGCAGGGCCTCGGCTGTGCGCGACTGCTGGCGCTGCAGCATATAGAGGTGTGAATCCTCGATGGCCACCGCGATCTGGTCAGCGAGAATCTGGAGCACCGAGGCGTCTTCGTGGGTAAAGGCCTGCGGCACGTCGCTCTGCAGGTCGAGCACACCCAGGATACGATGCTCGACACGCAAGGGAACGGCCAGCTCGGCCCGCGTGCGATCCAAAGAGGCCTGGTGCACATACAGAGCATTGTTGCGCACATCGTTAGCGAGGTGGCTCGTGCCCTGCTGGGCGGTATGGCCAATGAGGCCTACGCCCATCTTGAGCGTGAGGCCACGGTGCTCGATCTCTGGGTCGGTGCTGGCCGCCAGAGTGACGGCGTCACCCTCGTCCGAGACGCGATAGATGCTGACATGATAGTAGCCAAAGGTGTCTCGCACCAGGCGCACAGCATCATGAAAGAGCGTTTTGAGGTCAAGGATGGCGGCCACCTTCCGTCCGATCTCAGCGATCAGCAGCAAAAGTGCGGCGCGGTGCTGCTGTTGGCGCAACAACACGGCAGCCTGCATGCCCAGCGCGGCCTGCGTTGCAAGAGCAGACACCTCATGCATCTGACTGCTGTCAAACGCCGAGGGGCGGTCGCTTTGTAGGGCGATCATCCCCAGCATCTGCTCATTCGCGCGGATAGGCACATAGAGTCCGCTGGCCATCAGGCCCTCAAGAGGCAGCGGGTCGAACGGCTGGGATGCAGCCTCGCCAAACATCACTGGTAGACCTTTATGCTCTAGCAGGGCATACACCGGCGCGGAGCAGTCGGGTGCTGACACGTGGATGGGCCTGCCCTGCACCATCACCAACGGGCAGTAGAGCGTCCCAGACGGTGAACGCATTTGGATGGCGAAAGCCGGTGCGGGTGCCACCTGTTGGCAGTAGGTGTAGATCAGTTGGCACATGGCGTCGAGGTCGAGCCGGGCCTCGAGGAGTTCTTGCCCAAAGGCGTTGAGACGCCGCAGCTCAAGCATAGCTCGCCGCTCTCTATAGAGGCGTACCAACACCATCGCCAGTATCGCGATGGCGATGATGAGCGCCAGCAGAGAAGCAAGATCGACTGATAGATGCATCTCAGCCGACGCTGTCTGAGGCGGCTGGCAATGATGGGTGGACATCGAGCACGCGATCAAACCCCACGATGGCCAAAACGCGATACACCCGCTCGGGCACGCCATACAACACGAGGCTGCCCCCGATAGATTGCTGGCGATGTAACGCAACAAGCAGTACTCGCATGCCGCTGCTGCTCATATGGGTCACTGTGCCCATATCTATGGCTATATCACGGCTACCAGCGGCATACAGCGCCCGCAACTGGCGGTCGAGCAGTGGCGCTGAGGCGGCATCGATGCGCCCACTCGCCGTGATGGTCTGTGTGGTGCCGGTCTGATCGGCGTTCACTGGCTGTCTCGCCGCTTGCGCATCAACACCTGGTTACCCTGGACAGGATCAAAACTGAACTCGATGCTATCGACCAGCCTGCGCATAAAGTAGAGTCCTA
>JAAYDS010000282.1 GCA_012729155.1 Chloroflexota bacterium
CGCTTCCCAGCGGCACTCCCAGCCGGCCCGTTGGCCCAGACGCAAGACATTAGCCACCTGCTCGCGCTCACTGACGAGGGTGGTAATTGCGCTCTCCTGGCGCATAGCGTTACGCGTGAGGATGACTGGCTGGGGGCACGCCAGCCCGCGGGCATCGACGGTAGTGGTCATATCGCCGCTCCTGGTGTTGGTCTGCTTTTCATTGTACCCCATGCGGGTATGCGGCACAAGAGATGGCTCTGGGTTCTGGCGGCCAGCACGCCTGTGCTATAATCTGCAAGTTGTTGGCACTCTACGGCGAAAGGCAGGCTATGGCCGCATCTCTGACACAGATCCGCAGTCTATTGATCGATCTGGATGGTGTGCTCTATCGGGGGCAGACAGCACTGCCTGGCGCTGCCGCCCTGCTCGACTTTTTGCGCGAGCGGGGCCTCGGCTACATGCTCGTTACGAACAACTCGACGCTGACGCCCGAGCAGTTTCGACAGCGGTTGCTTGGCATGGGCATAGATGTGCCCACCGAGCTGATTATGACCTCGGGTGTGGCCACGGCAGCCTACCTTGCCTCTGTGGCGCCGCCAGGCACCAGGGTGAATGTGGTAGGAGAGCCTGCGCTCATCAGCGAGATCGAAAAGCGGGGCTTTGTGATGGGGGGGCGCGAGTCGCGCTATGTTGTCTGTGGGTGGGACAAGGGCATCAACTTTGAAAAGCTCAAGACCGCCACGTTGGCCATCCGTGACGGCGCCACCTTTATCGGCACCAACCCCGACAAGACTTATCCGCTGGAGAACGACATCATCCCTGGCGCGGGCAGCATCATCGCCTCGCTGGTGGCCGCCACCGATGTCGAACCCATCGTGGTAGGCAAGCCCGAGCCGTTGGCGCTCGAGCAGGCGATGCGCATTCTCGGGGCAACGCCCGCTAACACCGCCATTCTGGGAGACCGGCTCGAGACCGATATACTCGGTGGGCGGCGCGCTGGCATGCGCACCATCTTGGTGCTCACAGGCATCTCGACCGCTGAAGAAGCACTCGCCTATACTATCGCTCCGCCAGACTGGGTCTATAACGATCTGCCAGCCTTGCTGACAGACTGGGCCGCAGCACTGGGCTGAGCGCCGAGAAGCCAAGAGGCGCACCCCGCGAGGTGCGCCTCTTTTTGATGCCGTAGGCTAGATGGCAATAGGCTCGCTCAACATCGCTTTGAGCAAGCGCACGCTGTTGAGCACATCGCCGTGGTCGACCATCTCTGATGGCGTGTGGATGTGCCGACAGGGGATCGACAGGCACCCAGAGGGGATGCCCGCTCGCGTGGTCTGGATCACCATCGCATCGGTAGTGCCTGCATCGAGCACCTCGCGCTGGTATGGAATGCCCGCCGCCTCGGCAGAGCGAATCATCCAGTCTTTGACGCCCTCGTGAGCGATCATGCCCGAGTCCTTGATCTTGACGGCGGGGCCGCCACCCAACTCAACGGCCATAAAGGCCGCTTTGGGGGTATCGCCAGTGTCTGTCACGTCGATGGCCACGGCCACATCGGGATCGATGCCAAACGCAGCGGTCATGGCGCCACGCGGGCCCACCTCTTCTTGCGTCGTGAACACGGCATAGACATCATTGGGCGTGTCGCCGAGCTCGATCAGCGTTTGGGCCGCCACAGCACAGGCGATGCGGTCGTCCATCGCCTTGGCGACGAGACGTTTGCCCAGATCCACCATAGGGCGGTCAAAACAGCAGATGTCGCCCACCTCGACGGGAGCATCGGCTGGCGATGTGGCTCCCAGGTCGATGAACAGCTCTTCCATCTTGGGCAGTTCGCGCTTCTGCAGCCAGTACTCCCAGCCCACCACGCCCGTGGCGCCATTGGCAAAGCGCACACGGTTGCCCAGCAACGTCAGCGGAGAGACGCCGCCCACGGTCTGGAAGCGGGCAAAGCCCTTGCGGTCTATATGGCTGACCACGAGGCCGATCTCATCCATGTGCGCCGCCAGCATCACCCGTAGGCCGCCGCCAGAGCCCTTTTTGTAGGCGATGAGGTTGCCCATGTTATCGCTGCGCACCTCATCCACAAAAGGGCGCACCAGATCGGCCAGCAGGGCGCTCACGACGCTTTCGCGCCCCGAAGGGCCAAAGGCCTCGACCAAAGTCTTGATCATGTCTTTCATGACAGGCTCCCTTGAATGCGCTGCAGGGCGGCCGCCATCAGGCGGTGGGTATTCTCCAGATCGTTCAGGCTGAGGATGCTCACGGGGGCATGAATGTTACGGCAGGGCACCGCCACCGTCACTGCGGGCACGCCTTCGCGCGATAGGTGGATAGCGCCTGCGTCGGTGCCTCCCGCCGCCGCTTTCTTGAACTGGTAGGGAATGCCCTCTTCGCGGGCGGTCTCTACCAGCAGATCAACAAGACGACGATCGGCGATGAAACTGCGATCCATAAAGGTGATGGCTGGGCCCTTACCCACCTCAGTGACGTGGCTGGTGTCCTCGTCTCCCTTGGGCAGGTCATCGCAGATGGTCCCTTCGAGCACAAACGCGAGATCGGGCTCAATGCCATAGGCCGCCACGCGGGCGCCGCGCAGGCCCACCTCTTCTTGGGCAGTGAACACGGCATACAGGTCGATGGCATAGTCGTGCTGCAATAGCTCGACGAGCACCGCACAGCCGGCACGGTCGTCGAGCGCCTTGCCCTTGACGCAGCGCAACGCGCCTGGCTCTAGCGCCTCGTAGGTGGTGCGAAAGGTGATGGGATCGCCCAGCGAGACGAGCCTTTCGGCTGCGCTCTGACTGGTGGCGCCGATATCGATGGCCGCACGCGAAAGATCGGGCGCTGCCTCGCGCTCCTTCCGTGCGATGAGGTGAATGGGACGGTAGCCGATAACGCCAGGCACAGCGGCCTGGCCGATGAGCACCTGCTTGGATAGCAGGATGCGGTCGTCGATGCCGCCCACTTTGTCAAAGCGAACGGTGCCGTCCTTGTTGACGCCCGTGACGATCAGGCCGATCTCGTCCATATGAGCAGCCACCATCACCTTGAGCGGCCGACCCTCGACCGGCCGCCTTGCCCTGCGCAGGCAGATGAGGTTGCCCAGGGTATCGACGCGCTGTTCATCTACCAGGCCATCGATGGCCGCTTCGATGATCTCGCGCACCTCACGCTCACAGCCCGAAATGCCACGGGCGTCTGAAAGCTGTTGTAGCAGCATGCTCTCCTCCTACAGCATCGGGGCAGAGACGTCAGCGCTGTCGAGCGCGACGATGGCCCTCGCCATCAGCCGGCCAGTGCGCTGGATGTCTCGCAGGCACACCGTCTCGACCGACGTGTGCATATAGCGCAGCGGCACCGACAGCAGCCCTGTGGGTACGCCTTCGCGGGCCACCTGGATCGCCCAGGCGTCGGTGCCCGTCTGGCCGGCAGCCACCTCAACCTGGTATTTGATCTCATGTTCTTTGGCCGTCTGTACGAGCAGCTCGTAGATGGATGGATGGATGTTGGGCCCCATGGCAATGGCCGGTCCACCATCCATCTCGACTGACTCATCATCAGACACCCCAACCTGGGCGCCAAAGCCCACATCCACGGCGATGGCCGCGTCTGGCGCTGTGTGATAGGCGCTGACGATGGCGCCGCGCAGGCCCAGTTCCTCTTGGGTGGTGGCCACCGCATACACGTCCCAACCGTGCCGCAGGCGACTCAGCTCTTGCAGGCACACCGTCAGTGTGGCCACGCCGGCGCGGTCGTCCATGGCCTTGCCCGAGAGATAGCCCTCGGCCAGCGCGATGGTCTCACGACGCATCGACACGAGGTCGCCCACCTGCACCAGATGCGGCACCTCCTCGGCAGTGAGCCCCGTGTCGATAAAGAGCTTGTCGGTCGGCACGGCAGTGCGGCGCTCTTGCTCGCCGAGCACGTGGGGCGGGCGGCTCGAGATAACGCCGATCAGCTCGCGCCGGCCGTGGACCGTCACCTCCTGACCCAGCACGGTGCGCAGGTCTACCCCGCCTACGCGCGTAAAGCGCAAAAAGCCACCTTCATAGCCGGTCACCATCAGGCCGATCTCGTCCATGTGGGCCGCCAGCATGATAGCGCGCCTGGGAGTGCCCTCCGCAGGCTCGCCGCGCTTGAGCGCCATCAGGTTGCCCAGGGCATCGGTCTCAAAAGCGTCGACGAGCGGATCCCAGGCCTTTTGCACCAGAGAGCGCACATCGCCCTCATAGCCCGATAGGCCGGTGGCCATGGTGAGTTCTTTGAGATGCGCAACAAGGTCCATAGAGCTTCCTTTCGGACGCGCGAGAGGTGCGGTTAGCGCTGCGCTCAAGGCGTCGCCGTGGGCGTCAGGGTGGGGAAGAGCGTCGGTGTATTGGTGGGCGCGGCGCTGGGCGCCACGGTGGGCGGCTCGCTGGTGGGCTCGACTGGCGCCTCTGGCTCTTCTGTAGGGGGAGCCACCAGGCTGGCGACTGTGGGTGTGGGCATGTCGGCCGGAGACATCATGGTTTTGCGCACATACAGGCTCAAGGCGCCCAGCGCATACAACAGCACCACGATGAACGAACCGGCTATCCAGGCGGCACGTTTGGCGCGGGCCACGTCAGAGTGAGCGACGAGACGATCCCACCATGTGGTCATGCCGTTACTGACCTGCGACGCAGTTGCTGAGGCACGATGCCTGCCTAGACGGGGCGTCCATCGAACGAACGCAGCAGCGAGGTGAGTGCTTTGCGGGCGTTGAGTAGATAGTTGAGGTTGCTCCACGAATCACGAACCTGATCGGGCACTTGATTGTCAGACCACCCCATGGCCGAGACCATCTGGTCTTCGGTGCCCAGATAGTCGTAGAGGATATCGATCTGCTCGTCGAGCAGCGAGAGATTGTAGAGCAGCAACGCATACATGGCACGGGGCGATACGGTGTGATCGCCACGCGAACCTCCGGCGGCCGCCAACAGGCTAGCCACTTCAGCGTCGCGGATCAAACGTGCCATGCAGAACCTCCATCAATGCTTCGGGCGATGCTATCACCAAGGAAGGGCGATGTCAACTCGAAAGCCTGGCATGGCTCAGGGCACCTGGCCGCCGACCTGCTCGATATTCCGCACGTGCTCCTCGTATGTCTCGGCGAACACGTGCGAGCCGTCGCCCTGCGCCACAAAAAAACGATAGGGCGTGTCTACCGGCTGCAGCGCAGCCTCGATGGCCCCCAGCCCTGGGTTACAGATGGGCGAAGGCGGCAGCCCTGGGTTCAGATAGGTGTTGTACGGTGAGGCGATCGACGAGTACTCTTCAATCGTCAACGGGCGCCACCAGTCGTCGGCCTCGGCATCGTAGCCGCGCGCGTATTGCACGGTGGGGTCGGCCTGCAGATACATGCCGTCCTCGAGGCGTTTGGCGTACACGCCGGCGATGAGTGGTTGCTCGTCTGCTACGACTGCTTCGCGCTCGACGATACTGGCGAGTGTGACCACCTCATACACGCTGCGCCCCGTGGCGTTGGCACGCGCGAGCATGTCGGCTGGCATGCGCCCCTGCCAGGTGCTCACCATGATCTCGACAATACGCGCTGCGCTGGCATTGAGCGGGAACTGATAAGTGTCGGGAAAGAGAAACCCCTCTATGCTGGCGGGGCTGCCTGCAGGGCGGTCATCGAGCAGCGGGTTACCGCTCACGCCGCTGCGCACCGCCGCCAAAAAGGCCTCGGCTTCGACGACGTCGCTCTCGTCGAGCAGGGCGGCGATCTGCTCGGCTCGCAGACCCTCGGGCACCGTCACGGTCACAGCGGGGAGCCTGCCATGCTGCAGATTGCGTACCATCTGCTCCATGGTCATGTCGGGCCGCAGCTCGAACACGCCTGCCTGAATATCACTATCCGCGCCCCAGTATTGCACCATGCGCCGGAATAGCTCAGCGTTGCTCACCAAACCCTCGCGCTCCAGACGCTGCGCGATGCCAGTTAACGTCTCGCCCGAACGAATGACAAAGGTGCGCTCGCGGCTATCGTCGGGGTTGGCGGGAGCGTTCATCTGGTCGCCATACATCTGGCGAAGATACAGCCCGATGGCCCAGCGCTCAACCCTGCTGGCGGTGATCTCAAAGGGCGTATCGCGTTTGGTCTCGTCGGCAGCTTGCCAGGTGTACCAGAGCCCTGCCGTAACGATCAGGCCGACGGCCAGCAACGTCAGGGCAGCTGTGAGCACCCGCAGCGTCCAGCGCAAGGCGTTGTTCATGTATTCCTGCTCATCTGATGGTCGATATAGTCCTGCAGCAACACTGCCGCAGCCACTGCGTCTACCTGCTGGGCGCGCTTCTGCGGCGACAGCCCCTCGGCAGAGAGGATCTCGTTGGCACGTCGGGTGGTCTCTCGTTCATCATGAAAGATGATGGGCACCGCCACATGCTGCTCCAAGCCGCGCACAAAGGCGCGCGTTGAGGCGACCTGTTTGCCCTCGCTGCCGTCGGGCAGCAACGGCAGCCCCACCACGATGGCTCTGATGCCTTGCTGGCTAACCAGTGCGGCAATGCGCACAAAGCCGCCTGGCCCGCGGCGACGCGGAATCATCTCCAGCGGGCGCGCCAGCTGTTCCAGCTCGTCAGAGATGGCGACGCCGGTACGCTCATCGCCCACGTCGAGTGCCAGTAGCCGCGTCATGGGGCACCGGCGTCGACTGCTACGCTGATACGCACGGGCAGCACCGGCAGGCGCTCCCAACGCGGCGGCAACACTGTGACCTTGGGCGCAGCGGCCAACTCGAAACTGTCGCTCAACCAGGCCGTGGCTGTGTCGACCTCTTGGCCGCGCACCCCGTGGCGCACGCTGTCCACCTCGATCACCTGTGCCAGGCTGCCTCGTGCCATCACGTCAAAGGTGATCTCGCCGCCCTGCACAGAGACCTGCTCCGAGGGTTGGAGCGCAAGCGTGTCTTCCACCAGACGCAGATCGGCTTTGCCCTGCGCCTCTAGCATGCGCGTGGCCAGTAACTCTAGGTCGCGTGAACGGATGGCCTCGCCGCGCGCCACCACCTTCATGGTCATTGAGACGATCTCGCTGCGCTGGTCGAGCACCTG
This sequence comes from Chloroflexota bacterium, assembly GCA_012729155.1. GTDB lineage: Bacteria > Chloroflexota > Anaerolineae > UBA1429 > UBA1429 > JAAYDS01. Next base: position 7,060 of record JAAYDS010000282.1, read on the forward strand.
ATCGTGCTTGTATGACATGACCTGCACGTCGAGCGAGGCCTGCACGATCGACTCTCCCTCCTCAAGCTCGTCGGCCAGTTGCTGTCTGGCGAGCTCAGTCAGGCGCGCCAACGCCTCATCATAGAGCGCGTTCTGATCCTCGGCGCTCACCCTCGCGATCTCTCGCATCGCCCCACCGCTGGTGGCGCTGTCGTTGATCACCTCAAGAGAGGAAGCCAACCCCCCCTCGATAATGTTGATGGTCAGGGCGCGCACATTGCCCACAGGGCCAGCGTCGGCCGCCATGATGGGCACCCTCACGGTGGCGTTGTACTGCGCCGGCAACGAGGCATCGTTCACCGTGTAAAAGCGGGCCGTTTGCCCCGATCCGGTGCGCACATACGTGCCCTTGGGGATGCTCACTGCCTGGTCCGAGCGGTTGGCAAAAACGACATCGCCCGCGGCAAAGGTGTCGGGCTCGGTGGCACGGCCAGTGGTGGCCTGCTGCGCTACATCCTCGACGATCACCTGTACCATACGGGCGGGCAGCAGGGCCTGTCCATAGTCGATCTCGGTGCGCAACGGGCTGGCCGTCACCGTGAACCTCACCTCGGCAGCCTGGGTGATGGGCTGCAGGGTGATCTCAGCACTGGGCAACACCACGGCAATGGTGGCCGCAATGATGCCCAGCAGCAAAAGCGCGCCGAGCAAACCCGCTGCAAACGCGGCCAGCCCCAGGTGGCGCGGGCGCCTGAACTGTGCAGCCGAGAGCGTGCGCACCTCGGCGTGGCTGTCTTTGCCCTCGACGCGCTGCACGCTCCGCTGCAGCGCCGGCGGCAACATGATGTACGGCGGCAGGCCGGCCTCGCGGGCCAGTTGGCGCACCTGGCTGCGCAGGCTCACCAGCCGCAGGTCGACGCCGACCTCGCTGGCCGCGTGGCCCAGGCGTCGCAGGTTGAGCAGGTTCTGGGCCCAGCGAGTTCTCCAGGGCAGCACCAGCCAAACCTGGTCGCCCGCCCTGTGGCGCCGCACCAGGCTGGCGGCAACGCTGACTGTCACATGACGCTGCAAGCGATAGACGTGTATCGACGCCAACGATCCTCCCGTTACAGGCCAACGCCTTACGATGCGCTGCGCCAGTCGATGATGTCGAGCAACGCTCGGTCGAGCTCGCCGCCGGGGCCGTACTGTCGGGCCACATAGTGGGCCAACGACCAGGATGGCAGCAGCGCTGGCCCATAGGTCTGCCGTGTCCAGTTCATCACCCGATCGTTCCTGTAATTCTCGAGCGTGGCGAGGCGTGGACAGCGCGCCAGGCCCAGTGCTTGCTCCCAATAGGGCGTTTCGAGGGCGAGCAGGGCCTCTGACGCCTTATGAGAGAGGTCCAGACCATAGTGCTGGTCTGGCAACCCAGGGCCACGCTCCTCTGGAGGCACGAGCTCGCACAGCCCGTCGAGCCATGCCTGCAGGGCGCGCCAATAGCGGCGCGCCAGGCGGTCGAGCCCTTCACGATCGAGCCTGCCAGCACGATATTCGTGCATGAGCTGTAGACGCTCCTCGCGCTGCAGCGGCAGGCCCTCGAGCGTCGCGTCGATGATGCCCATGGCGCCCTCATCGCTGCGGGCCGACCAGACGATGCGCCCCTGATGCAGGCGATCGAGATACGCCTCATTCTCATCGAGCAGCACCAGCAGAGCGTCGCCCAGCGGAGCGGCCAGCGCCACGCGCTGCGGTACAATGCTCGCTAACGAAATCTGCAGCTTGGCCGACAGCGCCTCGAGGGTGCGCACCCATTCGATGGGCGCCGCAAAGAAACACAGGTCGGCCTCTAGCAGCGTGCCCTGCAGGCTGACGGGGTCGAGCACCTGGTGGCCGTCGACGCGCACCTGTGCTGGTACGCCGCAGGTGATCACATAGCGCTCGAGCTGTTTCTGCTGATCCAGACGGTCGAGCGCTTCTCGATACCCACGCCGCAAGAGGTCGCGCACTTCGTCGAGCTTGATCGGCTGCGTGGGGCGGTTGCGCTCACGTCGCGGCCTTACGGCGGCGCTCAAGGTGATGCTGTCGGGCACGCTCATGGTGACGGTGTCGGCCACCACCTTGCGCTGATAGTTGCCGTGCTCGGTCATATCCTCGGCCTGCGTCAGCGCCAGGTCTGCCCCAATAAACCATCGCTCGGGATCAGGGAACTGCGCGCGGCCCAACCCGTGTACGGGAGACACGCCCACGCCCAGCACATCGGCAATGCCGTGCGATAGCTTCACCACGGCTCCGCGCACATGGTCACGCTCCCATGTGAGCAAGCTATGAAAATGAGGCGAGCTCTCGGATGTGGGAGCGCGGCGCCGCTGGAGCCAACTCAGCATAATCGCAACCTGCTCACGCCAACAGGGCCGCTTTGACGGCCGGCACCACCGATGCCACGGCTTCGGCGAGTTTCTCTGGGTCGCGGCCACCGGCTTGTGCCATGTTTGGGCGTCCACCGCCGCCGCCGCCCATCAGCCGCGCGGCATCGCCGGCCAGCTTGCCGGCGCTCAGGCCCTTCTGCACCAGGTCATTGGTGAGCCCCACGACCAGCAGCGGGCGTTCTTCGATGACGGCGCCCAGCGCCACCACGGCGCTGCCGAGCCTGTCGCGGAAGCGGTCGGCCATGCCGCGCAGGGCATCCATATCGGCGACGCTGACTACCTCGGCCAGCACGCGTGCCTGGCCCACCAACTGCGCCTTGTCGAGCAGGCGGTCGACATCTCGCGCAGCCAGCTGCTGCTGTGCTTCATGCAGTTCTCGCCGCAGCTCGCGCACCTGCGCCTCGAGCTGCTGCACGCGCTCTAGTTCCTCGCCGGCGCGCGCTGCTACCACCTGGCCGATGGCCGTCAGCGTCTTGAGGGTCGCGTTGATGTGGGCCTCGGCGCCACGCCCCGTGAGGGCTTCGATGCGCCGCAGCCCCGAGCCCACGCTCGATTCACTCACGATGAGCAAGAGCCCGATCTGCCCAGTGGCTTGCACGTGGGTACCGCCGCATAACTCGGTGGTAAAGCCCTCGGTCGCTACCGCGCGCACCTCGTCGCCATACTTTTCGCCAAAGAGGGCGATGGCGCCGGCCGATAGCGCTTCGTCAAAGCGCATGACGCGCGTCGAGATGGGCCGGTTGGCTCTGA
>JAAYDS010000283.1 GCA_012729155.1 Chloroflexota bacterium
CAGCAGATCCACATCTCGGATGTGATCAGGGCCATCCGCAACATCGCCATTCGCGAGGGCTATGCGCCTCCTGGCCCCCACGCAGAGGTTGATCCTCAGCGCTGCTCGGGCTGTGCCGTCTGCACGCGGGCTTGCCCCTATGGGGCCATCGACCGGGTGGTGACATTCATCGATGATCAGGAACGCACCATCGCTCGCGTGGACCCGAATCTTTGTCAGCATTGTGGCATTTGCGTGGCGGCGTGTCCGTCGGGCGCTATGTCGCTCGAGACGGTCAATGACCGCGAACTAGTGACACGCATGGGCGCAGGTGGCTGGCTCGAGCGGCCCGGTATGCTCCAGGGCGGCGCTGATGCGCCTCGTATTCTGGCCTTTGTGTGCCAGTGGAGCATTCACGCGGATAGTGAGTGGGCAGCCCTTGATGCGCTTCAGAGTGACGGCCTGCGGATCGTGCGGCTGCCCTGCTCGGGGCGGGTAGATCCTGCTATGGTCTTGTTGGCCCTCACACAGGGGGCCGATGGCGTGCTGGTGGTGGGCTGTGCCGAGGGCGAGTGTCACTATCTGCGGGGCACCTATCTGGGGCGTGGCAAAGTGTTGCTGCTCAACGAGATGATGCAACAACTTGGGCTGGCGTCCGAACGAATCGCCTTTGCCCAGTCAGGCGCGCTCGACCGTCGAGTGCTGCCCCGGCTGGTGGACCAAATGCGCGCCGATCTGGTCAGGTTGGCCCATGAACCTGCGGCCGCTGCGGTCTAGACGACGGGTTAAGAGGATTGATGGACAAGATCAAGCTGGCTGTATATTGGGCCTCGAGCTGTGGCGGATGCGACATCGCCATTGTCGAACTGGGCGAGCACCTGCTCGAGTTGGCGCAGGTGGCCGACCTCGTTTTTTGGCCCGCTGCGATGGACTTCAAGTACGGCGATGTCGAGGCGATGCCCGATGGCAACATCGATGTGACGTTGTTCAATGGTGCCATTCGCACCGAACATGATGCCCACATCGCCGCTCTGCTCCGCAGAAAGAGCAGATGCCTGGTGGCATTCGGCTCTTGCGCCATGGAGGGCTGCATCCCGGCCCTGGCCAACATTCAGGGCAAGGAGCGGGCTCTGCACCGCGCTGCGCTTGAGACGCCCACCACCGACAATCCGACGGATGTCATGCCCGCGAGCATCACTGTCATACCTGAGGGAGAGCTGCAGCTGCCCGCCTTGTGTAACCTGCTGCGGCCGCTCGAGCAGGTGGTGTCGGTGGACTATACCATCCCTGGCTGCCCGCCCCACCACGATCAGGTCTGGCAGGTGCTGCAGCAGGTCATCCATGGTGAGCTTCCGGCGCGCGGGGCGCTGCTGGGCGTAGACCCGCTGACGGTGTGCGATCAGTGCCCACGTACGCGCGAGGGCAAGGTGCGCGTCGATCGCTTCTTGCGACCGCACGAGTTCATCGCTGATCCAGACCGCTGTCTGCTCGAGCAGGGGCTGGTGTGTGCCGGTCCGGCAACCCATGCGGGCTGTGGCGCGCTGTGCGTCAATGCCAACATGCCGTGCCGTGGCTGCTATGGCCCTCCCGATGGTGTAGCCGACCAGGGCGCGGCTATGCTCGATGCCATCGTGGCGGCCATGGATGGCCAGTCTGATGCCGAGATTCGACGTGTATTGGGCACCATCGTCGATCCTGTGGGCACCTTTTACCGCTTTAGCCTGGGGTCGTCTTTTCTGCAGCAACTTGTGGCGAGTGCAATGGGTGCCGCGCAAGGCGCGGCACCCTCTGGCGAGGAGACGCACGGATGAGACGCATCGAGATCGATCCCATCACCCGCCTCGAGGGGCACGGCAAGATCACGCTCTTTCTCGATGACCAGGGCGACGTGGCGAACGCCTACTTTCAGGTGCCCGAGTTTCGCGGCTTTGAGAGTTTCTGTGAGGGCCGCCCCGTTGAAGAGATGCCACGCATCACACAGCGCATCTGTGGCGTGTGCCCCACGGCGCACCATATGGCCTCTGCCAAGGCTGGTGATGCCGTCTATCACGTGCAGGTGCCGCTCACGGCGCAGATGATTCGCGAGTTGGTCTATGCCGCCTTTGTGGCGGGGGATCATGCCACGCACTTTTATGTGCTCTCGGGGCCCGACTTTTTGGTCGGCCCAGATGCTGATCCGGCGCAGCGCAACATCCTTGGCGTGGTGCACAAGGTGGGATTGCAGATGGGGCGCCGCGTGTTGCAGCACCTGGCAGAATCTCATGAGGTAGTTTCACTGCTGGGGGGGCGTTTTGTGCACCCGGTGATGGCTCTGCCAGGTGGGGTGGCCAAGGGCGTCACTCGCGAGATGCAGACGCGGCTCATCGCAATCGGCCAGCACATGGTCGAGTTCGGCCTCTTTTCACTGCAACTCTGGCAAGACGCCATTCTGGGCAGCGAGATGTTCCGCGATATGATCTGGAGTGAGGCGTTCCTGCATCGCACCCATAGCATAGGCCTGGTGGATGCCAACAAGCAGCTCAACTTTTACGATGGCAACGTGCGCATCGTCGATGTCGAGGGGCACGAGGTGGCGCTCTATCCACCTGCTGACTATGCCGAGCACATCGCTGAACGCGTCGAGCCGTGGACGTATGTCAAGTTTCCATACCTCAAGCATTTTGGCTGGAAGGGCCTGGTCGATGGCATGGAAAGCGGTGTCTACCGCTCGACGCCGCTCGGACGCCTGAACGTGTCTGAGGGTATGGCGACGCCACGTGCTAACGAGGCCTATGAGGCGTTCTATGCCCACATGGGCGGCAAGCCGGTTCACGCCACCCTGGCCACCCACTGGGCGCGCCTGATAGAGATGCTCTACGTCGCCGAGCGCATGCTCGAGCTGGCGTCTGATGAGCGCATCCTCGACACAGACATTCGAGCAATCCCTTGCGAGACACCGACCGAGGGCGTGGGCATCGTTGAGGCGCCGCGTGGCCTGCTTACCCATCATTACCAGACTGATGAACGAGGGGTGCTCACCAAGGTGAACCTGATCGTAGGCACCACCAACAATAACGCCGCTATCTCGCTATCGATCAAAAAGGCCGCGCAAGCCTTGATTGGGGGCGGACGCGAGATCACCCAGGGGCTGCTCGACCGCATTGAGATGGCCTTCAGAGCTTATGACCCCTGCCTGGCTTGCGCCACACATGCCGTGATGGGTGAGATGGCGCTAGATGTCACTGTGTTCGATAGTCACGGCGAGCAGGTCGCTCGCCTGATCCGCGACTAGGCCGGGGAGAGGGAGCGATGCCGAGCAGAGGCCAGACCATCAAGACCGCCACCGACGTGCGCCTCACCCTGTTGCGCCCCATGGTGACTCGCCGCTACGAGCTCGCGCTCGATCATGAGGTGTGCTGTGGTTGCGGCACCTGTGCCACCGTGTGCCCTAAAGAGGCCATTACGCTGACCGATGCTGAGGTGGTTGATGGCCGCCTCCAGGTACGCCCCCGCGTCGATATCGATGCAGACAAATGCGTCTACTGCGGCGAATGTGTGGCCATGTGCCCCACCCATGCTCTGAGCATCACCGTGAATGGCGAGCCCGAGGTGCCGGTGATCAAGGGCAAGGCCTTTCCCATGCTCGTGCGGCGTATGTCGGTCAACCAGGCCGTGCTTGAGCAAGCCCCCACGGCCGACTATATCGACAACTGCCCCTCGGGCGCGCTCTCGGGCGAAATTCTGCGCGATGCGCACGCTCAGGTGACCGGTGTGCGTGACGTCAAGCTCGACCGCGGCGTGTGCTACAACTGCACCCGCTGCATGGAAGAGGGGCCGGCCGGCGGTTTTGAGATCGTCAAGCCCTATCAGGGGCGCATCGAGCTCGACGTGGCACGCTGTCCCGCGGGCTGTCAGGCCTGTGCCGATGCCTGCCCTACGCATGCCATCATCTATGATGGGCAGCATGTCAGCGTCGATGAGCGTTTCTGCATCTACTGTGGGGTTTGCGAGCGCGTCTGTCCGGTGCCTGGCGCCATCCGTAGCGTGCGTACGGGGTACCTGCATATGCCGGTCGAATCTGCAGCCTGGACGCAGGCACTAGACAGGCTGGTCTCGTATCGCGAGGCTGTGCGCGAGTATGCGGTCAAGGCCCAGCTCAAACGTCGCGACATGGTGGTACGGGCGTTGTTGGGCGGTGATGAGAGCAACGCCTAACTGCAGCGCCATCGCTGAGGTCGTCTCGAACGCTATGAGTGATTGCAGCCTGTGCTCGAGAGGTGCTTGCCATGCTATTGGATGAGCTGATCTCAGCTCTGCCGTCCTATCGGGCGCTGAACTGGCAGTCAGGCCTCAGTGTACAGGGGTTGCGCTCCGACTCGCGACAGGTGATGCCGGGCGATCTGTTCATCGCGGTGCAGGGTGTGGCGGTCGATGGACACCGCTATGCTGCTGCCGCCGTCGAACGCGGTGCGGTGGCGCTGGTGCTGGAGCATGAGGTCGCCGGTTGCGAGGGCGTGCCTACTCTGACTGTGCGCAACAGCCGCGAAGCGCTGGCCTGGCTCCATGCTGCCTGGCAGGGCCACCCTGGCCGGCAACTGCGGGTCATCGGTGTGACCGGCACCGACGGCAAGACCACCACCACCAGGCTGATCGCGGGCATCCTCAACAGCTCCGGTCGTCGCACAGGCAGCGTCGATTCGGTGGGCGCTTTTGTGGGCGATGTCGAGCTCGACACCGGCTTTCACACCACCACGCCCGACGCCCCACAGGTTCAGGCCTATCTGCGCCAGATGGTGACTGCTGGTATGCAGTACGCCGTGCTCGAGTCGACCTCTCACGGCTTGGCGCAGCACCGCGTAACCGGCAGCGAGTACGACGTGGCTGTGGTGACGAATATCACCCACGAGCACCTCGACTATCACAAGACGTATGAGGCGTATCGCGAGGCCAAGACGAGCCTCTTCCGCTCGCTAACGACATCGCATCGCAAGCCAGGCATAGCCAAGGTGGCCGTGCTTAACCGCGACGACAGCTCGTATGACTACCTAGCGGAGATTCCAGTCGATGTGCGGCTCACCTATGGCGTCGAACACCCCGCCGATCTCATGGCGCATGGGATCAGTGTGTCGCCGCAGGGGCTGCACTTTTTGCTCGAGACGCCGCGAGGCGCCGTACCCGTCAGCTCGCCCCTTGTGGGGCGCTATAACGTGCTCAATATCCTGGCGGCGGCAGGTGTGGCCCTGTCACAAGGGCTCGCTCCCGAAGAGACCGCTGCGGGTGTGGCGCAGGTGAGCTCTGTGGTGGGGCGTATGGAGCGTATCGATCTCGGGCAGCCTTTTACCCTGATCGTCGACTTTGCCCACACTCCCAACGCTCTCGACAACGCGCTGCGCGCCGCGCGAGACCTGGCACAGGGCCGCGTCATTGCCCTGTTCGGCTGCGCCGGCCTGCGCGATGTCGCCAAGCGTCCATGGATGGGCGAGATCTCGGGGCGTCTGGCCGATATGACGGTGATAACCGCAGAGGACCCGCGGACGGAGTCACTGGATGAGATCATGGAGCAGATGGCTGTGGGCTGTCGCCGCGCCGGCCGGCAAGAGGGAGAGGGGTTCCTGCGCATCGGTGACCGCGCCGAGGCGATCGAGATGGCTGTCTCGATCGCCCGACCCGGCGATGTTGTCATTCTCTGTGGCAAGGGCCACGAACGCTCGATGTGCTATGGCGAGGTCGAGCACCCCTGGAGCGACCAGAACACTGCCCGTCAAGCGTTACAGCGGCTTGGCTACAGCGCCTGAGAGCGCCCACGTCAACCGCGCTGGCAGAACGACGCGCCTCTAGTTCCGCTCGCCCTCGAACACCAGTTTCCCCTCGCCCAGTCTGACGGCCGTAATCTCTAGCCCCGCGGGCAGCGATACGGGAATGGGAATGCCGTCGGGCCCGCTGTAGGTGCGCATTGCCTCTAGAATCAGGCTCTGGGCGATCGTGCGCACCAGTCCACTGAACTGTGGCCCTAGCGCCACGTCGTCGATGCTGAAATACAGCTTGCCGTCCACCACGTGCGGTGTGCCGCTGATAGAGATATCGCCGGCCAGCCCGGTGGCTTCGTGCCTCACAGAGCCATCGATGTGCATCGCATCTGGCTTGATGTCGACACTCAGGTTGTCCACCGTGGCGCCCTGCTCGTTGAACGATTCGCCAGCAAGATACTCATTGATCTCGTCCTCGGTCATCTCTTTGACCACCCCTGACGACTCTGGCACTGAGGTGGGCATTGCCGTGGGCGTGATGGCTGCGATGGTTGGGATGGGTGTAGGGCTGGGCAGTGGTAACGGTGTGGCCGTCGCCTGATGGAGCGCCACAGCCGTTGCTGTGGGCTGCGGGCGCAACAGCCCGCGCAGGCCACGAGGGATGCACCCCGCCGCACTGATGGCGATGACGAGCGCTGATAGCAGTAGGATCGACTTGTTGAGCGACATCTGGCTCCTCACTATAGGGCTTGACGAGAAGACGCCATACGCATGCGCGTTGTTCCCGCGCTAAAGCAGCCCCTCAAGGGGCGCCTGGGCCTGATCAAACGCGCCCGCCACGGCGGCGTGGGTGATGTGTCCTCGGAAAGTGTTCACGCCGCGGCCAAGCACGGCGTCGCCCCTGACGGCCTGTGCCAGGCCACGATTGGCGAGCTCACGAATGTAGGGTAGGGTGGCGTTTGATAGAGCGTAGGTGGCAGTGCGAGGCACGGCCCCAGGGATGTTGGGCACGGCATAGTGGATGACGTCGTGCAACAGGTAGGTGGGCTGCGAATGGGATGTCGGGTGAATCGTCTCGATACAGCCGCCCTGGTCCACGGCGACGTCAAGCACCACCGAGCCTGGCGCCATTGCTTCGATCATTGCCTCGGTCACAAGCGTGGGGGCTTTGGCCCCTGGCAACAGCACAGACCCAATCACCAGCTCGGCGCGGCGCACAGCCTCAAAGATGTTGCGGTGATTCGACGCCATCGTGGTAAGGTGGCCTCCAAAGACGTCGTCGAGGTAGCGCAGGCGATCGACGTTCAGGTCGATCACGGTGGTCCGTGCTCCCAGCCCTAGCGCTACACGGGCAGCGTTGGTGCCCACCACGCCTCCGCCGATGATGGCCACCGCGCCCGCGCGCACCCCAGGCACACCACCCAACAGAACGCCGCGGCCGCCCTGCGTCACCTCCAGGTAGTGAGCGCCGATCTGCACGGCCATGCGGCCCGCAATCTCGCTCATGGGAGTGAGTAGCGGCAGTGAGCCGTTGTCACGCTGCACCGTCTCATAGGCCACCGCCGCTACCTGCGTCTGTAGCAGGGCCTCAGTCAGCGGCCAGTTGACGGCCAGATGAAGATAGGTGAACAGCAGCAACCCTGGCCTCAGAAAGCCATACTCGCTCTCTAGTGGCTCTTTGACCTTGACGATCATTTCGCTCTCGCCATAGACCTCGGCCGCAGAGGAGCGCAGCGTTGCGCCGGCGCGCTCAAACTCGTCATCGCCAAAACCGCTGTCAACGCCTGCGCCGACCTCGACGAGCACGGTGTGTCCATCATGGATGAGCGATTCAACCGCTCCAGGCGTCATGGCCACGCGCGACTCGTGATCCTTGATCTCACGCGGAATGCCGACGATCATGCGCTCGCCCCGTTTCTTGAATATGACAAGACGCTGCTGTCATCACCCAAGACCACGCAAAGCGCGGCACCCTCGACTACAGCCCGTTGGCCCACCAGCGAGCCGGTAACGATGGCGCCTCTGATGTGAGCGTCCTCATCGATGATACTGTCGGACACGATCGAGTCGGTCACAACGGCGCCCCGAGCGATAGTGACGTTGGGGCCGATGATCGAGCGTTCGACCGATGCCAAGGGATGAACATAAACAGGCGGTGTGATTGCATTTTCCTGGAGACGCTTTGTGTTGGCATGGCCGTGTTCGAGCAGGTAGCGGTTGGTGTGAAGTAGCGTTGCGGGCTGGCCGCAATCCTCCCACATGGTGACTGGCAGAGACACAAATCGTGCCCCTCGTTCGATCATGATATTGAACGCATCGGCGAGATAGTACTCGTTGTTGCGCCGAAGGTCGCGCCGCATCTCCTCTTCGATTGCGCTGGCCAGCTCGGCCCCCTCGCGCACCCAGAAAGCACCTACCGTCGTCTTGCGATAGGTCAAGTCCGTGGGTTTTTCGATATATCGCGTGATGCGCCCCTTTTCTTCGACCACCACGCCAAAGGGGCGTGGGTCGTCGACCTCCATAGTAAAGATGACGCCATCGGCATCGACGTCACGCAACTGTGTCAGATCAGCATCGAACAGCGTGTCCACGAACAAGAGCATGCAGGGGCCGCTGAGCGACTCGCGGGCCAAATACACGGCGTGCGACTGGCCGCGAAGCTCGGTCTGCTCGTAAAAGCGTGTCGGAAGGGGATAGCGTTCGCGAACGTAAGCCTCGATGCGGTCGCCGAGATAGCCAGTGATGAACACCAGCTCGTCAATGTCGAGAGACGAGAACTTGCGGAGCGTGTGGCCCAGCACGGTGTCACCAGCCACATAGAGGAGCGGTTTTGGGCGCGACCAGGTGAGTGGGCGCATACGCTTGCCATAGCCGGCCATCGGCATGATGACTCTCATCGTCCGTCCATCCCTTCGCTCAGGGAGCACTGCTGCCCTGTTGATTCAGTCATGCTATACCTGAGGCCGGAGCATGTGCCAGTCTGTGGCCTGCTCATAGGCGTAGGCAACGCGCAGGATGGTGGCCTCGTCAAAGGCGCGGCCCTGCACTTGGAGCCCTACGGGCATGCCCTCGCTCAGGCCACAGGGGATCGAGATGCCGCAAACGCCAGCCAGGTTCAGCGCGAGGGTGAAAATGTCCTCGAGGTACATCTGCAGCGGATCGTCGATCAGCTCGCCGATTCTGAAGGCGATGTTGGGTGTGGTGGGCGCTATCAGCGCATCACACTGTTGTAGCGCCTCGTCATAGTCGCGCTTGATCAGGGTACGCACTTTTTGCGCCTTGAGGTAGTAAGCGTCATAGTAGCCTGCCGACAACGCATACGTGCCCAGCATGATGCGTCGTTTGACCTCATCGCCAAAGCCCACGGCGCGGGTACGACGAAAGGCATCCCAGATGTCGTCGGTGTCGGGATGCGAGTAGCCATAGCGAACGCCGTCGAATCGCGCCAGGTTGGCCGAGGCCTCGGCCGGCGCAATCAGATAGTAGGCTGGCAGGGCATACTCGGCGTGGGGCATAGAAACCTGCACAATGTCGGCGCCCAACTCGCGCCACACATCGAGTGCCGCCTCAACCGCCTGGCGCACCCCCGCTGCCATACCATCGACCATGTACTCGCGCGGTACACCCAAGCGCATTCCTGCTACACCCTGGCCGAGCGCTGCCGCATAGTTGGGTGCAGGCATCTCAACAGAGGTGGCATCCTGCGGATCATGCCCGACAATGGCCTGCAACAGCAGAGCAGCATCGGTCACATCTTTGACGATGGGGCCGATCTGGTCGAGCGACGAGGCAAAGGCAATCAGACCATAGCGCGATACACGGCCGTAGGTGGGCTTGAGGCCAACTACGCCGCAGTATGCTGCCGGTTGGCGAATGCTCCCCCCTGTATCCGATCCGAGCGCACCCAGGCACATGCTCGCAGCAACAGCCGCGGCACTGCCACCGCTCGATCCGCCAGGCACGCGGTCGCGGTCCCACGGGTTGCGGGTGGTATCGTAGCCCGAGTTCTCGGTCGAGGAGCCCATGGCGAACTCGTCGGTGTTGGTCTTTCCAAGGATGATGGCTCCAGCCTCTCGGAGCTTGGCGATCACCGTGGCATCATAGACTGGTCTAAACCCCGCCAGGATGCGCGAGCCCGCCGTCGTCTCGAGGCCGCGGGTGCAAATGACGTCTTTGATCGCCAGGGGGATGCCCAGCAGCGCCCCGCAGGCGCCGCGAGCGCGACGCTCGTCGGCCTCTTGCGCCTGAGCGAGGGCCTGCTCAGATGCGACGTGGAGATAGGCATGAAGATCCGTGTCCACCGCGGCGATGCGCGCCAGCAGCGCCTCGGTGAGGGACACTGACGTGACAGCGTCGCTTGCCAGCAGCTCTTGGGCCTGGTGGATGGTCAGGTCATGTAGGTTCAAGCGGCATTTCCTCCGCCAGGGTCTGCGAAGCTAATCGAGAATCTGGTGAACGCGAAAGAGGTCATCCTGGCGCTGCGGTGCATTCGCCAGGGCCTCATCGGGGGACAGAGAGGGTCTAGGCTCGTCTGGCCGCATCACATTGCGTCGGTAGATGGCCTGTGCCGTCGGTGCGATGTGATCGGTGTCGAGAGCGTTCAGACGTTCGGCATAGGCGAGGATCTCGGATAGTTGTTCGGCATACAATGACGTCTCGTGCTCGGCGAGCTCCAACTTGGCAAGCTCGGCAATGTGCAGCACCGTTTCACGTGTAAGCATATGCGCCCCCTTGCTCAGAGTCGGATTATAGCATCGGCTGTGGGCCACACAAACGGGGCGCTCGATGGCCCGGCTCAGGGTAGTACCTCCAAATTCTCCCACGGGGCGAATAGCCGCTGCCCGCTGGGCAGCGCAATCTGCGCCCCCTCGGTCAGACCGCCCAGCGCTGTGCGCTGCAGCCCTTCTGGGAGAGCGCTGATCCGTCCCTCGTACCCCAGATAGGGGCCGCGAGTGAGCCGAACCCCTGCGCCCACCTCGAGAGCGCTGTTCTCTGCCCCCTGGCTGACGGCATGGCTAATACTCGCCATGGGCCCACCCTCGGCGCAGCCGCCCTGCAGCTGCACCACGCACCCAGCGCGTTGTTGGAGAGCCCGGTAAAACGTCGGGGCCATATGGGGCACGCCCACCCCCTCGGTGGCCACGATAGGCAGCCCCCAGCCCGTATGGCGTGCCAACGGCGCGGCGATGCCCCCCACCAGCAGGCCTGCGATGCCAAACTGGCGGGCACGCAAAATGGCGCGCTCTTCGCCCAACCAGCCGCCAACCAGCACACAGCCGGTGAGGTGCCGACTCACCTTTTGCCAGGTGAGCTCGCCATCGGCACCCTCAGTGGTCAGTGCGAGCGGACCGCGGCCCGTTCCGCCATCGCCCCAAGCACCGTGGATACGCGTGCCGTTGCACTTTACCTTGACCTGGCCCTCTGCCGTCACGTCAGATACCGTCCCCGCCACTCCTGCCAGAATCTGGGTCTCAACGTCCGGCAGTCGAAGCAAGAGGTACCCGCCCACTATGCCTTGCACTAGCCCTGCGTCTGGCGCGCGCACGGAGCGGCGCCTGTATCGTCGCCTGAGCGACGCCAGCGTTTGATCGCGATGGACAGCGTCCCCGACGCTTACGGCAAGAGCCCGCCTCACATCGTCAGGCGCGAGCCCCAGAGGCGTGGCGACATCGATAAGTATCAGTGGGCCTCGAGCGATGCTGATGCCCACACACCTATCAGCAGACACAACCTCGCCCGGCGATACCAGCGATCGACTGCAGCTTTGCGTATGTGTCCATTCGCCGATCCAGAGCGATCGGCTCATCGTCTGCCCAGCCCATTGTTCCAGCGACGCTGCGCAGCAGCGCGCTCCTGCGGATCGGCTGAAACCTGTAACGGGCGGCCGCGGGCGTCGATGATCAGGCCCAGAGCGCCCCCCTGAACCTGCGCCTGCGCCGGAGCGCCTGGCCCAAGCCCCACGTCGAGCCGCGGATGTGGCCATAGTTTGACACTGGCCTCTGCATCACTCGGCAGCGGCACGCAACGTACCTCGCCGGCCGCTACCTCATAGGTGTGATCGGGACCACCGGGTGTTTCGAGCCGCAACCGTAACGCGCGCTCGCCGGTGCGCACAGAGCCGCTCAGGCACAAGGCGGTGCCCAGGTGCGCCAGGCCATCGCGATTGAGCACCTGGCTGGCGGCCAGAGGCGCCACGGCGGCCACGGCTCCGAGCTGTGGCCAGACACTGTCACGATCATAGACGAGTTGCGCCAGGCCCACCGGTTGGAGCCCATCGAGCAGCATCAGCGCCACGAGGCCAGGGTGGGGGCAGCCCGATAACACGCCTCCTCGCCCAGCGATCAGGTCTAGCCTGAGCGGCTCTGCCAGAGACGCTGCCTGCCACTCGGCAAAGGTCTGTCGCAAGGCCTCGCGCGCAGCTGCCTGTAATGCCAGCAGGTCATCCAGCGTCTGCGGCAGCGTAAAAGGCCACAGGCGCGCATTCTCGAGATATGCCGTCAGAGTATCCAGAGACACATCCAGCGGCAGCCAGCGCCGCAGATCGTCCAGGCTGGCAGAGGCCAGCACACCGTCAAGGCCGGCAGCCGTGCCGAGGCCGCCCCGCAGGGTGAGGTTCACCCCCCTCTTGCCGACACCGATCACTGCGGTGTGGTTGCCGCCTACATCCACGCCCAACAGGCTTGTCGAGGGGTCATGGCGTTTCGCCAGATACTGCAGCGCCAGCGCAAGAGCATCGGGCGAGCTCTGCACGGGCACGCTACACCAGCGCTGCAAGGCCGCCATGCCGGGAACCAATTGTAGCCGCTCGCCGTAGAGCCGCAGCAACTCTCGCTGCAGCTCTCGGGGGCTCTCGATCCCCTCGCTGGGGCGCACATTGTCGACGACGGCCAGCGTCAGATCATCTCCCAACGCCCGAGCCACGGGCCGGCGCGCCTCTTGGTTGCCGGCGTAGATGATGACTGGGCGCTCGTGCGCTGGAAGGTCGGCCAGCACGGCAGCCAGTAACTCGGCGCCGGCTGTTAGTGGCGCTATAGGGCCGTTGTCAAAGCCGCCAGACAAAATGATGGCCTCTGGCGGTGAATCAGCTAGGCCGAGCAATGGCGCCAATTCTGCGGCCCGTCGCAGAGCGCCCAGGGCCAGCGTCGTGGTGGCCTGCGCCAGCGCTCCGGTGCACGCGCGGACGGCGCCTTGCAGGCTCAGGTCAGCGGTTAGCCCGATCACGGCGCAACGCAGTGGCTTGGCGGCGCTGCTGCAGGCCACCATAGCGTCGACGCCTGTGCCATCATCGCGTTCGGGGCTTATCATCTCGCCGGCGTCGTCCAGCAGGGTGCGGTGCGCGATCTCCTCAAGGCGCCTCACCGCGCCCACAACCGCCTGCTTGGCGTCGATGCCATCCTCGCCCCGGGTGGGATGTTGGCTACGCGCCACCAGGCGGTAGATGCCCTCAACACGATCGATGAGGCACACCCGCGTTAGGGTGCTGCCGATATCGGCCGCCAGAAACGACTCGGGCTGCTGTGGCTGGCTCATGGGGTCTGGCTCCACAGGGCCACGATCTCAGAAATGAACCGCTGTACCAGGGCCACCCGACCCTGCAACGCCGCAAAGAAGGTCACCCATGCGCCGGCAAGCACAGCGCCAAGGGCCACAATCACCAGACGGCGCCCCACGGCGCCCAGGGCCTGGAGCACACGGTCGATGGCGCCCGGCAGTCCACGCTCGCGCCGCTGATGGTGAAAGGCTGCCAGAGTGGCAACGGTGACCAGGGTCAGAATGATCGGGCTCGCAATGCCAATCCAGCGAGGGCTATTCGTTGGCGTCGTAGCGCCCCACATCGCCACCAGAACCTGTGGCACGAGCGTGCCGCGTACAGCGCCTACCAGGGCCAACCCCACACCCACGCCGAGCAGAATGCTCACCGGTGCATCGCCCAGCGTTGAGGCCGGCCGAAAGCCTCGGGCGAGCAGCAGCAGGCCGAGGGCCATAGCGAGCGTCAGTGGCCATTGGCCGAGGGGGTCGGCCATCACGATGACGAGTCGGGGCCAGAGGATGTGCCACCAGGCCAGGCCCACGGCGTAACCCGCCGCAACGCCCACAAACAG
>JAAYDS010000284.1 GCA_012729155.1 Chloroflexota bacterium
GGGCTGCTCGGCAGGCTTGGGCTGCTCGGCCGCCGGCTGTTCAGCCGGTGCGGCAGGCGCGGGCGTGGCCTTGGGCGCACAGGCGGCCAGGGCGCCGGCAGCGGCCAGCGTGCCGGTGGCGGCCAAAAAGGCGCGACGGGACAGTTTGTTGAGCACAGACATGATCTCTTCCTCCCGATACTAGCTCAGCGACGAATCTGTGGGTGAGTAGGCGTTACGTTGTCGGGCCCTGGCCCTGCAGGGGCCTCGGGCAACGGTCATGCTGGTTGCCTCCTTTCAGCACCGGTATGCGTTGCGGGTTGCAGGGCATGGGGCTACCCCTTGATGCCCGTGAGGGTGATGCCCTCGATAAAGGTGCGCTGCGCGAAAAAGAAGGCGATCAGAATGGGCAGCGCAGCCATGGCGCTTACGGCCATGAGGTAGGGATAGTGCAGCGGCTTGGTGCCCACCTCATACAGGCGGCCGCGCATGTTCTCGATGGCCAACGCCATGGGCCACTGGGCCTTTTTGTTGACATAGATCAGCGGCCCGAAATAGTCGTTCCAGGCGTTCATAAAGCGGAACAGGGCCACCACGGTGAGGGCCGGCTTGGCCAGCGGCAAGATGATGCGGCTGAGGATGACCCACTCGCTGGCGCCATCGATGCGTGCGGCGTCAGACAACTCGGCCGGAATGGTGCGAAAGAACTGCCGCAGCAAAAAGATAAAGTAGGCATCGCCGAAAAAGGCCGGCACGATCAGGGGCAGATAGGTGCCCACCCACCCCAGCTTGCGGAAGGTGATAAAGAGCGGCACCATGGTCACCTGGCCGGGCACCATCATGGTGGCCAGGCACAGGGCAAAAAGCAGGTTGCGGCCGGGCCAGCGCGGCCGCGCAAAGCCGTACGCTACGATGGCGCAAGACACCACCGCGCCGATGGTGACGGGCACGGCATACTTGACCACCGTGTTGACAAAGTAGAGGTTGAAATCCTGGCTGACCCAGGCGTCGTAGAAATGGTTCCAGTGCGCCGGGCTGGGTATCCAGCGGGGCGGCACGGTGAATACCTGCGGGTCGTCTTTGAGCGCCGAGGTGAACATCCAGTAAAAGGGCAGCATGTAGCTGACGGCCAGCACCAGCAGCAGCGCGTACTTGAGGACCTCAAACAGCCAGCCCACTGGGCCCAGCCGGCTCCAGTAGCGGTCGTCAGAGGCGCGACGCTTGAGGCCCATGCTCGCCTTGGCAGTTGCATTCATCGCTAGACTTCCTCTCCTCTCGAGGTATAGCGCTGTCAGTCGGCCTCGCCGCTGTAATAGACCCAGCGGCCCGAGGTTCTGAACAGGATGACGGTAAAGGTGACGACGACGATAAAGAGCAGCCACGCCAGCGCGGCGGCCTTGCCCATGCGCAAGAACAAAAAGGCGTTGCGGTAGAGATAGAGGGCATAGAATTCGGTGGCGCGGTTGGGGCCGCCCTGCGTGAGCAGCCAGGGCATGGTGAAATACTGAAAGCCGGCGATAAAGCCCATCACCAGGTTGAACAGCACCACCGGGCTGCACATGGGCACGGTGACGTGCCAGAAGCGGCGAAAGGCGTTGGCGCCATCGATCATGGCGGCGTCATAGAGCGACTTGGGCACGTCTTGCAGCGTGGCCAAGAAGATGACCATGGCGCTGCCCTGGGCCCACATGTGGATCAGCACCAGCGTGGGCTTGACCACGGTAGGGCTCGACAGAAACGGGATGGTCGAGAGGCCCAGGGCGCTCAGGGTAGCGTTGATAGCGCCATACTGGGCATTGAGCAAGAACTGCCACACCATGGCAGTGACCACGGCGGGCACGATGGATGGAAAGAAAAAGATGGCGCGAAAGACCGAGCGCCCCATGATGCGTGTGTTGAGCAGGCTGGCCATCAAAAAGGCCGAGACCACGCCCAGCGGCGCGCTGAGGGCCACCCACCAGAGGGTGTTCTTGGCCACCAGGGCCACGTCGACGCTCGTGAATACCTCGCGGTAGTTGCCCAGGCCGATGAACACGGGCGGCGTCAACAGGTCGTAGCGGGTGAGAGAGTAGTAGATCGAGGCCGCCAGGGGGTAGACGGTCCACAGGATAAAGCCAAGCAGCCAGGGAGACACGAGGATCAGCCCGACGGTCATCTCGCGACGGTCGGTGCGCGTGAGCGGCGCGCTGCGCGGTCGTGATAGGGTGAACGCCATCGTTTCTCCTTTGGGTGGTGCCCTTCGTTGGCACGGATTCGGCAGCCGACAGGCATGGACCAGCAGCAAGTTGGCTACGGCGCCACGCTACACTATGATTGTAACCAGTTGCCTACGCCATGCACGCCACAAGATGGACACGACCATGACCTCAACCGGACAGGACACGCCCAACGAGCCGTTGGCGGGGCTGTTACGCAGCGCTCTGCGCAACCTGTATGACCCGTCGGCGCTGCGCCAGAGCCCGCTCATCGCGGCGTTAGGGCTGAGCGATGCAGACGACGCCGCGGCGGCGCTGCGGCAAGCGCTGATCGCCGCGGTGCAAGAGCTGCGCCCGCGCTCTGATACGCCGGCCGACACCCAGTTGTGGCGGGTGTACGAGGTGCTGCTCTACCGCTATGTACAACGCGCCACGCAGGTTGAGGTGAGCGATCAGCTGGGGCTGAGCGTGCGGCACCTGTCGCGCATCGAGCACGACGCCCTGCAAGAGCTGGCAGCGCGCCTGCCACTGCGCGAGCGCGAGGTGCCAGGCACCGGCGGAGGCTATGACGCCACCATCTCGCTCGATCAAGAGGTGGCCTGGCTGGGCGCCAGCGAGGGCGCCCAGCGGGTAGACCTGGGACTGGCTCTGCAGGGTGTGCGGCAGCTGGTGAGGCCGCTGGCCGCGCAACACGGGGTGACATTGCGTCTGGAGCCAGGGGCCGGCCGGCTGACGCCGCTGGCCGTACATCAGGTGGCGCTGCGGCAGATTCTGGTCGGACTGTTGAGCGCGGCCATCCGCAGGGCTCCAGGGGGCACGGTGCGCTTGAGCGCCGGCGTCGAGGGGGCCACGGCCTGGCTGGCGGTGCGCTGCACACCTGGCCAACCGCCTGAGGGCGCACCGACGGCGGCGCCGCACAACGGCGGCCTGCAGGTGTGGCGCGATCTGGTGCAGGCCTGTGGCGGCGAGGTGGAGGTCGACGAGGCAGGCGCGGCCTTTGGCGCGCGGGTGCGGCTGCCGGCGGTGGTTCAGGCGCCGGTGCTGGTGATCGATGACAACCCTGCCACGCTCGACCTGCTGCGCCGCTACGCCTCAGGCACGCGCTACCGCGTGGTGGGCTGCCAGACGTTGCCCGAGGCGCTGGCACTGGCGCCCGACGTGGCGCCAAAGCTGATCGTGCTCGACGTGATGATGCCCGACATGGACGGCTGGGAGGCTCTGGGCCGCCTTCGCCAGCACCCGCTGACACAGCACGTCCCCGTGATCATCTGCACCATCCTCTACGAGCAGGAGCTGGCGCTCTCGCTCGGGGCCAGTGGCTATCTGCGCAAGCCGTTTACCCGCGAGGCGTTTCTTGCGGCGCTGGATCAGTTGTCTCCGGGCGAGCCTGATCTGGGGCCACGTCGAGGCGATCGGGCGGGGCCAGCGTCTGGGCCGTCAACCTGATCGCGCTGAGCAAGTCTTGCACCTGCAGGCCGCCGCTGCGTGAGATGGTGAGCGCCCCGCTGGCGATGGGGCCGGCAGAGGGGTCTTGCGCTGAGATGGCGATGGTGGGGATGTGGCGGATGGTCTCGTCGAGACTTTTGGCACGCAGCAGGCTATAGCCGTCCATACCGGGCATCACCAGGTCGAGCAGCATGGCGTCGGGGCGGCGTTGGCGCAACAGGGTCAGGGCGCGCCGGCCGTCGGGGGCGCGCAAGACGCGATAGCCCCGCTCGGCTGAGGTGAGCATGCGCGCAAAGAGCTGCAGCGCCTCGGGCTCATCGTCGACCACCAGCACGGTGCGCACGGGCCTGGGCAGGGCCTCGAGGGCAGCCAGCAACGCCTCGCGGCTGACGGGCTTGAGCAGGTAGCGCACCAGGCCGAGCCGGTCGGCTGCCTCGGTTTGGCCGGGCACCCAGCAGGCCACCACGGGCGTGCCATAGGCCAGGGCCATGAGGTCTTGCGCGGGCAACGAGGCATGCTCAAAGCGGCGGTCGTTGAGCACGAGGGCGTGCGCCGGCAGGCGGCCGATCTCGGCGATGGCCTCTTCGAGGGTGCGCACGGCCACGATCTCGACACCCTCTTCATAGCGGCTGAGCAGCCGCTGCAGCGTATCGCCCTGCTCTACCACCACAAAGCGCGGCGTAACGAGGGGCCGTGGCGCCCTAAAGGGGCGCGGCTGGCGGGCATACTCGGCGTCGGTGGCGAACCAGCGGCGCGGGCCGGCCTCATCCAGCGGCGCTGGCTCGGCCACGGGCAGCGTAAAGTGAAAGGTGCTGCCCTGCCCCTGAGCCGATTCGAACCACATGCGGCCGTTGTGCAGCTCGACAAAGCGATGGCTGATGGCCAGGCCCAGGCCCGAGCCGCCATAGCGCCGCCGAATGGAGCCATCGGCCTGTGAAAAGGGCTCGAAAATCAGCGCCTGGCTCTCGGGGGCGATGCCGGGGCCCGTATCGACGACGGTGACGTGCACCTCGCGCCCCTCGATGGCGATGGTCATGGTGGCGCCACCCTGCTCGGTAAAGCGGCCGGCGTTGCTGAGCAGGTTGAGCATCACCTGGCGCACGCGCACCGGGTCGCAGTAGATCATCGGCAGATCGGCAGGCAGGCGCACGTCGAGCCGCAGGCCCTTGTGCTCGAACAGCGGCGTGACGGCCAGGGCGGCGGCATGGGCGATCTCGGCCAGATCGGCCCACTCTTTGCTGAGGGCCATGCGGCCACTGTCGACCTGGCTGAGGTCTAGCACGTCGTCGACCAGGCTCGAGAGGTGCTTGCTCGAGCTGAGGATGACCTCGATATCGGCCAGGAGCTGCTCGGGCAGGTCGGCGCCATAGATATGGGGTGCGCGGGCGATCATGTCGCTAAAGCCAACGATCATGTTGAGGGGGGTGCGCAGCTCGTGGCTGACGTTGGCGACAAACTGCTCTTTGGCGCGGCGGGCGTCTTCGGCCACGCGGCGCATCGAAGCGAGGCGCTCAGAGACGCGTGCGAGCTCCTGGTTGGCCTGAACGAGGTCTTGCTGGGTCTGTACCAGGTACACGCGCTGGGTGCGGGCCTCTTCGAGCAGGTCGCGCATCTGAGCATAGGTGTGCGACCACCAGTGTACGGCCTCGCTGGCGGCATTTGAGGCCGTCCAGGTGAGGCCAGCGAGGGCCCAGATGGCCAGCAGCGCCAGCAAGGGCCAGGCGCCGGCCAACATCGGCGTAGAGAGGCTCATGCCCACGGCCAGGGCGGTGCAGCCCACAGTCGCGGCCAGGCCACAGCGGTTGCCCAGCGTGAGCAGCACCAGCGGCGCTGGCAGCGTCAGCAGCAGCAGGCCCAGGCGCGGGTCGACGCGGGCAGCGGCGCCCCAACCCAGCCCCGTCAGGCCGAAAGCCAGCAGGCCCGCCGCCACGCGCGGCGCACGCGCCTGCACCGCCCAGCTCAGCAGCCCCAGCACAATCAGCCCAAAGCCCAGCAGCGCCTGCGGCAGCGAGGCGGCCGTGGCCTCGCCGATGATGATGGTCAGGGTGCCGGCGGCCGCCAGTGCCACCTGCAGCAGCGTCAACACACGGCTGCGCAGTTCGTCGCGCAGGTCGTTGCCAGGGGCGGGTGCGGGTGGCGCTGCGGTCATGGTCTCCTCGTACCAC
>JAAYDS010000285.1 GCA_012729155.1 Chloroflexota bacterium
ACCCCAACCAGGCGGTGATCTGGCGCGGGCCGCTGATCAGCGGCGCCATCAAGCAGTTCTACGAGGACGTGCACTGGGGCAATCTCGATTACCTGATCGTCGACCTGCCTCCCGGAACGTCGGATGCATCACTTACGGTGATGCAGTCGATCCCGGTCAACGGCATCGTGATGGTGACCACGCCGCAGAGCCTGGCGGCGATGGTGGTGCGCAAAGCTTCATCGATGGCGGCCCAGCTCGACATCCCTATCCTGGGCGTGGTTGAGAACATGAGCTATGCCGTCTGCCCACATTGCGGTAAGCCGTTTGAGGTGTTTGGCCCCAGCAACGCCGGTGAACTGGCCGAGTCAATGGGTGCGCCTCTGTTGGGCCGTTTGCCGATCCGCCCCGAACTGGCCACTCTGGCCGATCAGGGCGAGATCGAGGCCTATGACGCAGAGGAGTTTGCGTCGCTGGCCGAAAAGCTCGTGACGCTGACCCGCTAGCCGACACAATGAGGGGAGCGCCAGAGCGCTCCCCTCATTGTACTGCCAAACGCTCGATAACACCCTGCACTACACGACACGCCCGTAGAAACTCGTCTATCGCGATTCGCTCGGCGGGTGTATGGTCGAGGCTTGAGTCGCCAGGACCATAGGCGACGATGGGACAGTCAAAGCGCCTAGCCAGCACGTTCATATCCGACGTGCCTGTCTTGACGACAAAGGCCCCCCTGCTCCCCTCTGCGCGGATAGCTGCTAGAAACGCCCCCGTCAGCTCGTTGCGCCTGCCGGCATAGACGGGCAACTCGAGGCCCCGCAACGTTACGTTGGCATCACGCCGCCACCCTTGGATGGCTGTCTCCAGCGCGTCGACATCGAGCCCCAGAGGCAGTCTCAGCCCGATACTCATGGTCGCCGTCTCGTACAAGCCATCATCGCCGCTGTTGATCTGTCGCAATGAGGCGTCAAGGGTGTCGAACTGTCGCTCTTTGCCGGCATTGTGGGCCTGGGCATAGCCTTTGACCGCTTGCCAGAAGGTCACCGCCGATTCGCAGGCTGTCTCTTGCTGGCCAGCGCGATGCGCCATCGCGCGCGTGAGGGTATAGTCGACCAAAAGGCGCCCTTTGTAGCCAAGGGTGATCCGATCCCAACGGCTGGGCTCACCGATGACGATCGCATCGGGCTGTGGATAGGTTGTGGCAGCATAGCGTGCCCCGGCTGATGTGGCGCACTCTTCCTCGACGGCGCCCACCACCTGCACGCACAGACCCTGGGCCGCACCAGCACGGGCAGCGCCCACCATCATAGCGGCAAAGGGGCCTTTGGCGTCTACAGCACCACGGCCGTGTAGTTCACCATCCAGCAGCCGCACCAAGATGGCTCCAGGGACGGTGTCGATATGCCCCAACAGCAGTAGCCGCCTGGGGCCATCGCCGATAGTCCCCACGGCATTGCCCACCGCATCGATTTGCGCCGAGTCGTAGCCCCATCGGCGCATCCACCGCACGGCACACGCAGCCACCGCGGCCTCTTGGCCAGAGGGGCTGTAGAGCGAGACGATCTCTTGCAGAAACGCGATCGCCTCGCTATCGCCCACAGAACGCCGGGCGTTCAGGGCAGCACCTCTTCGATGGCATCACAAACGGTCGCCAGGTCCTGATCAGAGATCACCAGCGGCGGCAGCAGGCGCAGCACCGTGCGCCCTGCGATCAAGGCCAGAATGCCGCGCTCCATCAGCGCTCGCACATAAGGCGTGGTGCGCTGTCGCAGCTCGATGCCGATCATCAAGCCCAGGCCCCGCACGTCGCGGATCAATGGCGACTCGATCTGCCGTAGACGCCGCAGCACCCACTCGCCCTTGCTGGCAGCCTGCCCAGGAAGATCGTGCTCCACCATATAGTCCAGAGCAGCCACTGCTGCTGCACAGGCCAAGGGGTTCCCCCCAAAGGTGGTGCCATGGATGCCCTCTCTGATGTTCTGCACGCGGCCGCCCATGAGCACGGCCCCCATAGGCACGCCGCCAGCGATGCCCTTGGCCACGGCCATCAGGTCGGGGCAGATGTCATAGTGCTGACAAGCGAACATGCGGCCTGTGCGACCGAAACCGGTCTGCACCTCATCGATGATGAGCAGCGCCCCACGCTCATCGCACAACTCGCGCACAGCCTGTAGGTACTCGGGGCTGCCTGGATTGACGCCGCCCTCTCCTTGCACGACTTCGAGGATGACCGCTGCCGTGTTGTCATCGACAGCGCCACGCATCGCTTCGATATTGCCATACGGTACGTGGCTAAAACCCGGCACCAGCGGCAAGAAGGCGTCGCGGTAGTGAACATCCCACGTGGCCGAGAGCGCGCCCATGGTGCGACCATGAAAGCCCCGCATGGTGGCCACAATACCGGGTCGGCCGGTCGATAGGCGCGCCAGCTTGAGCGCCGCCTCGACAGACTCGGTGCCCGAGTTGGTCAGCACAACACGCTCTAGCCCTGCGGGCGCCAGGCGCACCAGCCGGTCCATCGCCTGGGCGCGCACATCGTTGTAGAACAGCTCTGGGCAGGTGATCAGTCGCTCAGACTGCTCACGGATAGCGGCGATAACGGCAGCGTTGCAGTGCCCCACGTTGGCCACGCCATAGCCACCGACACAGTCGATGTACTCGTTGCCCTGGTCATCCCACACATGCGCGCCCAGGCCGCGCACCAGCGTGAGATCGCGCTTGGCATAGAACCCGCTGGTATGTTGTTGCTCCAGTGTCCTGCTATCCACGTTGCGCTCCTTGCTCTGCAATGATGGCCCAGCGGCAGCCAGCCCAGTGTGCCCTAGCGGCTGATGACCGTGCCTTGCCCTGCCAGCGCTCGCTGCACGGGCTCGGCGATACGTGCGTCGCCAAAGACAACGCGTCCAACACCCTGATCGATAGCCTCTGTTGCGCCCAATACCTTGATGCGCATGCGCCCCTGAGCATGCTCCATGAACTCGTCGGCACGAGAACGCGGGATCTCGCGAATGAGCGTACCCTCGTCGGGAAAGTCGCGCAGCAGCCCGGGTACGTTGGAGAGGATGACCAGCGTCTCGGCACCCAGGGCCGCAGCGATCATGGCGGCAGCGCGGTCGCCATCGACGTTGATCGCTTCATCCTCAAGGCTGATGGCGGGCGGTGTGACCACTGGCAGATAGCCGTTATCCAACAGCAGCCGCAACAGGCTCACGTTCACGCGCTGCACGGTGCCCGTATAGTCATCGCGAATGACGCGACGACGGCCATTCTCGATGACTTTGATGGCCGCTTTGCGCTGGCCCTCGAGCAAACGTCCGTCGAGGCCAGAGAGGCCCAGCGCGTTAGCCCCCGCGGCCTGCAGCAGCTCAACGATCCTCTTGTTCACTTCCCCGCAGTAGACCATCTCAAAGATACTGAGCGTCTCACGGTCGGTGCGGCGGCTGGTATAGCCCGATATCGATGTGACGAACTGCGGTGGATGGCCCAGCAGCTCTGCCACCTGGTTGGTGCGGTGTGAACCGCCATGCACCAACACCAGGCGCTGGCCTTTGCCCCACAGCGCCGCGACATCGGCACACACGGCAGGCAGATCGATGCCCTCGCTGCCCCCCACTTTGACGACGATCATACGCTCACCCCCTAAACCGGATGCAGCCCGGGAAACCCGAGCCCGGCGCGCTCGTCCCAGCCCATCATCAGGTTCATACACTGCACAGCCGTGCCGGCCGCGCCCTTCATCAGGTTGTCGATAGCGCAGATGGCGACAATGCGCCCCGTCCGCTCATCATAGTCAAAGCCCACGTCGGCATAGTTGCTGCCAGCTAGGATCTTGGGCTCGGGGAAGCGATAGACGCCTTGTCGTTCGCGAATCAGACGCACAAAGGGTTCTTCACCGTAGCTGGCGCGATAGACCTGCCAAAGATGCTTGAGCGCGAATCCGTCGCGCAACTCGGGCCGCACAAAGGCATGGGCTGTGGCCAACACGCCGCGCACGTTCTCGATAGATGTCACCGACATATGTACCGGTGGCTCCTCGCCAATGGCACGCAACGCTTGCAGGACTTCGGCAGTATGGCGATGGCCAACCGGCGCGAACGACCGCACCGCGTTGCTGCGGTCGGGATGGTGCGATGCTGGCCCGGCTTGAGCGCCGCCCTCAGACGAACCTGCCTTGAGTTCGACGATCACGCCACGCTCTCGGTCTGCGACATCCTGCGCAAAGAGCGGCCAGATGGCCAAGTTGGTCGCCGTGGCATTGCACCCCACCCCGCTCACATAGCGCGCATTGCAGATCGCCTCACGATTGAGCTCGGGCAGCCCGTACACAAAGCGCGCCAGCCACTCGGGAGAGGAGTGAGGGTGCTCGTACCAGGTCACGTAATCTTCGTTGCGCCGCAGACGAAAGTCCGCCGACAGGTCGACGATGCGCGGCGCCAGGCCCGCCAGGGTATCGATGCGCTTCATCGCCTCACCATGCGGCAGCGCCACAAAGAGCAGGTCGCACGGCTCGAGCGTGGCCATAGGGCTGTACTTGAGCTCGGTGACGCCGCGCAGGTTGGGGTGGCGCGTGTGCACGTACTTGCCGGCCGAGCTCTCGGACGTGACCTGCCCGATCTCGACTTTGGGATGAAAGAGCAGCAGTCTCAGCAGCTCGCCGCCTGCATAGCCAGAGCCACCTATGATCGATACTCTCATACCTCTCGCCTCCCGACACGCATCACATAGTCGACCACACGGCCGGGAATGTCGACACCGGTGGTATCAATGCTATTACGGAACTCCATCGTATAGTTGACCTCACAGATGGTGAGCTCACCGCTGGGCCGCTCCAAGATGTCTACGGCCAGCACACCACCACCCACGGCCTGCGCCGCCGCGCGCGCAATGGCATCGATCTCTGGCGTGACGGGGCAATTGCTGGCGCGCCCACCACGTGCCGTGTTGGTGATCCAGTGCGGCGAGTGGCGGTAGATCGCGCAGATGGTCTCGTCTCCCACCACAAAGGCGCGGATGTCGCGCATCGGTTTGTCGATGTACTCTTGAATGTAAAAGATCGAGTGATGGTACGAACCCAGCACCGCCTTGTGCTCAAGCACAGCCTCTGCAGCCTCACGATCATTGATCTTGGAGATGAGCCGGCCCCACGAGCCCACGGCAGGCTTGAGCACAACCGGATAGCCCAGCGACTCGATGGCCTCTAGTGCAGAATCTTGGGTAAAGGCGATCAGTGTACGGGGCGTGGGTACGCCATGCTCGATCAGCGCTCTTGAGGTCGAGAACTTGTTGCCGCAAACGTTGGCCACGGCCGCCGTGTTCACTGTCGGAACTCCCCAGGCGTTGAGCATCTCCAAGGCATAGAGCGCCCGCGAGTGATTGATGCAACGCTCGAGCACCACATCATACTGGCGCATGGCGTCAGAGACGTGCATGTCGAACACCACTTCTCTATCATCGATGATGTCGACCTGTACGTCACGGGCCGCAAAGGCCTCCATGAGCAGCTTTTCCTCAACGCGTACACGCGACATCAGGACACCGATGCGCATTTTGCTCCTCTCCTCACAGACATGCGATCACACGTTCGGTTACCTGCGCCGTCGTCGCCTGGCCGCCCAGGTCGGGGGTTAGTGGCCCTGCGGCGATGACCTGTTCGATTGCCCGCTCGACACGCCCGGCCCAGGCCACCTCGCCCAGGTGTTGCAGCAGCATGGCAACTGCGCCAAAGGTCGCAAGCGGGTTGGCGATGCCCTGCCCGGCGATGTCGGGCGCTGAACCGTGGACGGGCTCAAAGATGGCGGCACCGACGCCGATGTTGCCCGCAGGCGCCAACCCAAGGCCACCCACCAGAGCCGCAGCCTCGTCTGACAGGATGTCGCCAAACAGGTTGGTGGTCACCAACACGTCAAAGCGCTCTGGGTCGGTGATCAGGCGCATCGCCGCCGTATCGACCAACAGCTCGTCGACCAGTAACCCGGGATACTCGGCAGTCACCGCGAACGCCACCTCGCGAAAGAGCCCACAGGTGGCCCGCAACACGTTCGCCTTGTGGACGATGGTGAGCGCCTTGCGCCGCTGCAGAGCCAGCTCGCAGGCCAGCCGCACGATGCGCTCCGAGCCGCGCCGCGTGATGACCCGTTCGGTGATGGCCTCGTCATCAGTGGCCCGCTCACGCCCGGCGTATAGCCCTTCGCTGTTCTCGCGGACGATCAGCATATCAATGCCAGCACGCGTGGCCGCCAGGGGCTGCGAGCGTACAGGGCGCAGGTTGGCATAGAGATCGAGCTCTCGGCGCAGACCCACGATGGGGCTGCGGTAGCCATCCACACGGCTCAGCGGCGAGCTGACGGCGCCAAACAGCGTAGCATCGGCCGCGCGCACAGCCGCGATGGTAGCCTGTGGCAGGGCCGTTCCCTCGCGCTGGAAAGTGGCCCAGCCCGCCTCAGCCTGCACAAAGGTCAAATCCAGGCCAACCGCCTCCAGCAGCGTGCGGCCAGCAGGAATCACTTCATGGCCGATGCCGTCGCCCTCGATGAGGCAGATGGTGTAGCTCATCGCGCCTCGCCCAGTGGCAATCGCCCGTGGTTGAGGTAGTAGGCAATGACGCCGCCTTCATCCCACACCTGGCGCAGCCACAACGGGGGCGGCGGTAGCTGACGGGCATATCCACCGACGGTCAAGACACCGCTGGAGCGGTCGATCGTCGCATCAGCGCCATCAGCAACATCGGCGCTCAGTTCGGCCTGGAACAGCGGCAGGCCAAGGTTGAGCGCATTTCGGTAAAAGATGCGCGCAAAGCTCGGCGCGATGATGGCCGCAATGCCCACGGCCCGCAGCGCCCGCGGCGC
>JAAYDS010000286.1 GCA_012729155.1 Chloroflexota bacterium
TATGCAGGTCGGTGAGGAGGGCGAGGTCATCGCCCTCCAGGCCGACGAGAAAGCGCGCGTCGGAGAGATAGTAGCGGTTGCCTGGGATGACGTTGGTGCGCTCGATGGCGCCGCTGGCCCTATAGTAGCCGCCTTTGCCCGCCACGTGATAGTCGCGCAGGATGTCGCCTTCACGGTCGGCGCGCACGGCCATGGTGAGCCGCGCCAAGTCGTCCACCGGCCGGTCGCGACAACGGCCGAGCGCAGCGCACAGCAGGCCCACCACACCGCTCTTGGAGGGCTCGCGGCCGGTGTCGCGCACCGAAAAGCGGCTGTCTATGCCCCAGGCCTGCAGCGGCCCACAGAGCCGCAGCAGCAGGGTGTGTCGCTCGCTCACGAGATCACCTCCCTGGCTGCAGCGCTGCCAGCACGGCCTGACGCCAGGCTGCCTCACCGGCCACCGTCTGGCTGGCCAGGTGTGGCAGGTCCACGTCGCCTGCGCCGCAGCGCAAGGCCGCTACTGCTCGCAACTCCTCCTGGCCGTAGGCCGCGCATAGCTCGCCCCAGTAGGTGTCGAGCGCCGTGAGCGAGGGGGCCACATAGCCACCTTCGCCCTCAGCGCGCACCGGCCGCTCAAAGGCGTTGGCCAGGCTCCAGGCCATGCCGCTCTCGCGCACCACGGCCAGCGCCAGGCTGGGCGGATTGTTGGCGGCGTGGCTGTTCTGTTTGCCACTGGGTACGGCGCGCATGCTGGCGCGCAGCAGGCCATCGACCGCCTTGGCGGCAAGGTCCAGGTCGCCGTCCAGGTTCTTGACGAGCTGATCCCAGTCGATGCGGGCATAACGGTAGTAGCAGGCACTGTCATAGCCCAGCACGCCCATCATGCCAGCGCCGGTCTCGTCGCCGGCATCCTGCACGAGATCGTCGACCGCTGTGAAAAAGTCCATCTCCATGGCGATGCGATGGGTCGAGAGGGCATGGGCCACCTGGCAGGCGGCGTCCAGGTTGAGTTCGGGACGAGAGGCCATCATCCGGCCGAACAGCGCAACATCAGGAGCGCTAGTGCGGTCGCCGTACTTCTGCGCCAGATTCCTTACAATCTGAGCACGGGCTTTGTCAGCCGTCTTCTTGTCACCAACGAGGGCCTCGAACTCCGCCCGAATAGCGGCGGCTGCATCGTCTAGCTCGCCTTGACTCACGTAGAATTGGGCTGCCGTGATCCCATCACTACTGACTGTGGCTGCTTTAGCATCCTTGTCCGTCCACAGGCGCACAAAATCGTTTACGATTGGTGTCGCCTGCTCCTCAGTGATGCCGGCATCAACCAGCCGCTTGAGCAGCGCGCGTGACACACGCCTCGTTCGCTCCCCAATGGGCACGCCTGTGGCCTCGGCAAACGAGGGGTCGGTGCGCATGGCGCGCTTGAGGCATTGCGACGAGATGCGCGCCCGGCGCACGCCGCCAAAGGTGCATTCTTTGGGGCTGCCGGTATCATCGCGGTTGAGGTTCGACGGCGCGAAACTCTGCAGCAGGTGGATTTCGACGTACATGATCATTCCTCCTCTGACTCATCCGCAGGCTCAATCACCTGCGCAGCGCGCCCCCAATAGGCGCGCGCCCACTCCTGTTGCACGCGGCGCTGGGGCGAGCCCCAGCGGGTGAGGTCGTCAAAGAGCTGGTTCCAGTCGATGGGCACCTCCTTTGAGGCGAGGTAGCCGACTGCCTGTCGCAGGCGGTCGGGCAGGTCGTCGGGATGCGCCGCCAGCAGCGCCGTGAACCGGCGTTCATTGGCCGACACGCCCTCGTCGCGAGCCGTGGCCTGCTCGCCCTCGGCGCGGCGGTAGCTGGCGCCCAGATTGCCGCTGCCACCGGGCTGCGGGTGCAGCGCAAAGAGCGCCGCGATGAGATAGTAGGCGGCCTGGCGCCAGGGGGGCGCGTCGGCGGGCAACCAGGGCACCACGTAGGGATACATGGCGGCCACTGTCCCGGGGGGCTGCCCGAGGCCGCGACGCAGGGCCGCCAGTGCGCCGCGTTTCTCTTTCTGGGCGAGGTCTTGCAGATAGGAGACAAAGGGATGGGGCTCGACAGTCATGGTCACACCTCCTCAGGTTCGCGGGGGAACCAGTGTTGCAGGACTTTGTGCAGGCCGCCACCGAGCTGCCCACGGGCCAGCACGGCGGCCTTGAGCGCCGGCGGGTCTTCGCCCACGGCAGCGATGGCGGCGTCGAGGGCACGCCAGGCGGCCTTGCGCACGGTGAGGGCCCAGGCGCGGCGCGCGGGCTGATCATCGTGCGGCAGGTCGGTGATCAGGCTGTGAAACGGCAGCTCGAGGTCTGCCCAGTAGAGGCGCTCGACGCCCCAGGAGGCTATCAGGTTGTTACGCTCGATCTTGGCCGGGCCAGAGAGCCGCTGTTCCTGTTTGTGGAACAGCATCTCGACCGCCAGAGTGGAGAGCGCCCCAAAGAGCTGGCGACCGGCATCCTCAGCCTCGCCGATGGCCTGCTGCAGGTGGCTGACCAGGTTCTGCTCTTGCAGATAGGCCAGTGGCAGGGGCAGCTCTTCGCGGCGATGGAA
>JAAYDS010000035.1 GCA_012729155.1 Chloroflexota bacterium
GCATGAGGCGTTTTCTGACACTCTTTCTGCTCTTGGTGCTGCTGGCCGCACCTGCACAGGCGCGAGCCGATGGCAGCAGCGGGTTTTACGTGGTTCAAGAAGGAGACTGGCTGAGTAAGATCGCGGCCAGGCTGCTCGGCGGGGCCGACCGCTACCCAGAGATCGTTGCCAGCACCACAGCGCGGGCCGAGGCCAGGGGCGATGTGGATCTCATCGCCAACCCCGACCGCATCGAGGTTGGCCAGCGACTCTGGCTGCCAGGCGATGCTCTGCTGTGGCAACAGCTACAGACGGCAACGCTCAACAGCCAGTGGGTCGAGCAGGACGTCACCCTGGTGGATGGCCGGGCGAGCGTGGCAGAAACACAGGGTTCTGCCAGCAAGGTTGAGATCGCGTTGTTGAGCGCCACCTATGGCGATCTGAACGAGGACGGCAGCCTGGATGCCGCAGCCGTAATGGCCACCGATCCGGGCGGCAGCGGGACGTTTTACACGCTAGAGGCCTTTCTGAGCCAGGAAGACGGCCTGATACACAGTGCCACATATGCCCTGGGCGACAGGGTCGGCCTGCAGAACATCACGGCCGAGGACGGCCTCGTCACCGTGAACATGCTCACTGCCGGTCCCGATGACCCGCTCTGCTGCCCGACTGTGCTTCAGAGCAAGACGTTGCGCCTGCAAGCGAATACCTGGGTAGAGGCCGAGGCCACTTTGGCGCTCGACGACAGCGCGGCCGCTGCTACCGAAGCCGAGCCCGGGCCCGAATGGGCTTACAAGGGCGCCGCCCCTTCGGCGGGCTGCTGTGGGCGCGACATCTCGCTCTATCTGGACGTGGACGGCCAGGCACACCTCAAGACCGATTACCTCAACGAGGAGCCGCCTACGATCTTTGACGGCACCTGGCAGTTCTCGGATGGTACTGTGACGGTGGCGCTCACCTCGCAGAAAGACGAGCCTTTGGCTGAGCCACAGACGTACCGGCTCAAGCTTGATGGCAACACGCTCATCTCGCAGGACAGCGCCTTGCCCGTGCTGACGGCTTTTGTCTCGCTCGCTTGGGACCGCCTGGAGCCGCCGTTTGACGCGACGTCTATGGTGGCTCGCCTCGAGGCCGGTGAGTATACCGGCGCCTACAAGGCCTACCTGCCGGCGGCATCATGCTGTGGACAGGACATCACGCTCTATCTGAACCACGATGGCACAGCCCGCCTGGTGAGCGACTTTATGAATGGCGAGGACGCTATCATCGAAACCGGCACGTGGCAGGGTGGCGATGCAGAGGTGACGGTGACACTGACGGCAATGGGAGATGGAACATCTCTAACAGACCCATGGATCATCGAGCTGTTGGCTACCGATGGCGTGCTGGTCTCGCAAGAGACCGTGCCCGAAGCCTGGGGCATGCGCTTTTACGCCATCGAGGGCCTGATCACTGCGGATGAGCGCCCTGCCAGATGACAGCGGTCATGGGTCATGGGTGACCTCTGCTACATCCCTTGGGCTGTCTGAGCGAGTATCATGAATACGTGGGCAGTATCGAGCACCAGAAAATGCTCGACACCGCACATCTTCTCCTCAGTGCAGGCCCCTGCAGGCGGCAATGCCTGCAGGGGCAATGCATCTGAGCCTCACAAAGCCGAGGTCTTCATTGTATCTACACAGATGCGGTGTATAATAGAAGCGCGTTTGTGGTGGCACACAGGCCACCCGTAGAACGGATTGAGGAGGTCCACATGTTCAGTATCTTGGATAAGCAGGGTCTACGCCGAGTCTTGCCGATCGTGCTGTCGCTGGCGTTGGCGCTCAGTGGCCTGGGCGGTCTGGTAGCCTTGGCCGAGGAGACCACGGTCACCGAGGTGGCTGAGGTTGGGACGTTCAGCGGCACGCTGCCTGGCAACCCCGGTGCGGGATCATTCGCCGTGTATGACGTGTCATATGCAGGAGATGAGCTGCTGACGGCCACGTTGACGCCCGTCTATCAGGATGCCAGCCAGGGCGCCGCTTTCGGCATGAAGCTGTACCTGCCCGACGGCAGCGCGGTCAAAGATATCACCCGTGGCGATGGCGCCTACAAGGAGGTGCTCTACACCGGTGATGCCGGCACGCTCTACCTACAGGTCTTCAACTACAGCGCCAGCGCTGTGTCGTTCGATCTGGTGGTTGACGGTGCCACGGCGGTGACGCCGGCTGTGGCTGAGGAGCCGGCCGCTGAAGAAGCGGCCGCTGAGGAAGCGGTGGCTGAAGAAGCCGTCGTTGAGGAAGCGGCGGCTGAGGAGCCGGTCGCTGAAGAAGCGGTCGCTGAGGAAGCGGTGGCTGAAGAAGCCGTCGTCGAGGAAGTGGTCGCTGAGGAAGCCGCGGCTGAAGAAGTTGCCGAAGAGGCAGCAGTGACTGAAGAGACCGGCGAGCTGCCCGAGGGCGTTCTGGCCACGGGCGTTCTGGTTGGCGAGGGCGGTGGCGCCTTTGACGAGGCTACCGTTGTCTCCACGAGCGCCGACAAGGCCGTGACCCTCACGCTCGAGACGGTGCCTTTGGATCCGTCCTTTGGCCAGGCCAGTGGTTTCGTGGTGTACGGCGCCGAGGGCAAGACCGTCGCGCGCGGCATCTCGGATGGCAAGGGCGTGTTCAGCGCCAGCTTCTTTGGCGCGGCCGACGAGTCGTTCCTGGTGCAGGTCTTTAACTATGCGGCCGGGCAGCCCCTGGGCTATACCCTGAAGGTGTCCCAGTAGGCGCCGGCCTCTATCCACAGGCTGAGCCTGTGAGGCAAGGCCTCATCAGAGGCGACGCAAGTTGAGATGTCTCTGAGCAGACGGCGCCTGTTCGCAGGCGCCGTCTCGTCGTTATGAATGCGGTCGCTGAGCCCTGATGGCTCGGCCGAAGGGAGGGCAGATGCTGTTGAAGCCAAGTCGTTGGGGTCTGGCGGTGCTGTTGCTGCTGGCAACCATGGTGATCGGCCCAGCCATAGCCGCCGAAGAGGCCCAACCGATGGGCGCTGCGCCCATCGAGGCCACGCTCCGCGGAAACCCCTATTCGGGCGCTGTTCATACCTATCAGGTCGCATATCCGGGCGGCAACACCAGTGTGTTGTTCCGGTTGCGCAGCCTGACTGGGGATGTGGTGGCTGAACAGGCCTTTGGCCTCATGCTGTATCGGCCCTACGCGGGGCCGCTAGAGGCGGGCGTAACAGCGGGTGGTGCCTACCGCGAGGTAGGCTATTCGAGACCCGATGCAGGCCTGCTCACGGTGCAGGTCTACAACTACTCTCGCAAGGCGATCACCTACGAGCTGGCCGTCATAGGCCTTGCAGCCGACGCAGACGGCTCCGCCAGCCTGTTGAGCGAGCCCGTGGCCCCTGAGCCGCCCGCACCGGCCGAGGTGTCTTTGAGCGAAGATAGCACCATATCGCTCCAGGGCGCCCTGGCGGGCAATCGCGCGGGCAGCTTTGCCGAGTATCGCTTTAGTGCGGTGGCTGGCGAGGATCTGACCATCACCATGGACAACCTCCCCATTGACCCCGCCTTTGGGCGCGCAATCGGCTATCGCGTCTACGGGCCTGATGGTAGCCTGGCGGCCAAGGGCGTCGAGATGCGCCCTCACCACTGGTGGGACACCTTTGTCGCCAAGCACACCGGCGACTATGTGCTGCAGGTGCACAACTATGCACCTGGCGTCACCTTGACCTACACCCTCAACATCGAACGCTAGTCGTTCACTCAGCGACTGCGGCCTGCCGCGATGTGCGAGCAGGCCGCAGTCGCTGTTGTCTGTGGCCCCCTTCTCGCGCTACAATACGGGCACAGTCTGCAGAAGGAGCCGCGCCATGGCCAAGCCGCGCGTGTTGGTCTTTGTTTCACACACCCACTGGGATCGTGAATGGTACGAGCCATTCGAGGCTTTTCGCCTAAAGTTGGTGCGCCTGGTCGATCGTCTGCTCGATATTCTGGAGGGCGACCCTGACTATCGCCACTTTATGCTCGATGGGCAGACCATCGTTCTCGATGATTACCTCGAGGTGCGCCCTGAGAATGAGGCTCGACTGCGCGCCATGATCTCGGCCGGGCGGCTGCTCATCGGCCCCTTTCACATCCTACCCGACGAGTTCCTGGTGTCGCCCGAGTCAACAGTGCGCAACCTGTTCACTGGGCGCGCCACGGCGACCCGTTTTGGTGGCGAGATGCGCCTAGGCAACATCCCCGACCCGTTTGGGCACATCAGCCAGATGCCGCAGATCGTGCGCGGCTTTGGCATGGACACCATGGCCTTTTGGCGAGGTGTGGCCGACCTGCCCAACGAGTTCACGTGGCGTGGCGCCGATGGGAGCGAGGTGTTGGTGCTGTACCAACGCGATGGCTACGGCAATGCCAGCGAAATGCCGCCTGATCGCACAGCCTTTGTAGCGCGAACGCAGCGCATCATCACCAGTCTGACAGACACCGCTACCACGCCCTACCTGTTGGCCATGAATGGCTCTGACCATGTTGAACCGATGGCCGAACTGCCGACGCTATTGGCCCATGCCAGAGAGGCCCTGCCCGAATTCGAGCTGGAACATGGCACACTGCCCCAGTTTGCAGCGGCGGTGCGCGCCGCCAACCCAGATCTGACCACCGTCGTCGGTGAGCTACGCTCGGGCAAGGCCGCGCCGTTATTGCCAGGCGTGCTCTCGGCTCGCCTGTGGCTCAAGCAGCGCAACACCGCGTGCGAAAACCTGCTCACGCACTGGGCCGAGCCCTTTACCGCCATCGCCGATCATTTGGGCGCCGACACGCCACTCACAAACCAGCGCGGCGTGGTGCGGGCAATCTGGAAGACCCTGCTGCTCAACCACCCGCACGATTCGATCTGTGGCTGCAGCCTCGATCAGGTGCACAAAGAGATGGATGTGCGCTATGACCGTGTCGAGCAGGCAGGAGAGCGCCTCGTGGGGCAGAACCTGAGCGCCCTGGCGGGCCTGCTGGATACGCGTGACGCCGGCCCGCTATCGGTGGCCGTGTTCAACCCCTTGACCGACACGCGCACCGATGTGGTCCAAGTCGCCGTACCGTTGCCGCCAGATATCGCCACAGTGACGATGCGCTGCGACGACGAGGTGCAGTCGGTGACACTGCTCAGCACCCTGCAAGAGCCGGTTTGGGATAGTGCAGTTACACCAGGGGTGGCAGAGTTCGTCATGGGCATGGTCACAGCGGGCTGGCGCGGCCTGCAGGTGCAGCGCATCACGGTGCAAGCCCAGGCTGACCCGCCACGCATCGATGCCTGGCTCGGGCTAGCTGCGCCCACCGACTCCGACGCCATACAAGAGCAGCTGCGCGCCGCGCAGGCATTGCTGGCCTCTCAGCCACCAACACTCTATATGCACGTCGATCAAGAGCCTCAGGCAGTGATGCGCTTTGTGGCGCGCGACGTGCCCGGCATGGGCTGGAAGACCTATGAGGTGGTCCCTCAGATCGTTGAACCACGCCCGCCGTTCGAGCGAGACGGCGCGGCAGAGAACGAGTTCCTGCGCGTGACGCTAGCAGAAGACGGCACCCTCACCCTTACCGACCTGCAGAGCGGCCAGGTGTACCGTGGGCTAAACCGCATCGTCGACGACGGCGACCGCGGCGACACGTACAACTATTGCCCCGTGGAACACGGCTATGACGTCATCGCCACCACGGTGATGGGCGCGCACGTAGAGGTCGAACCCTGTGGCCGCCAAACCCTCTCGTACGAGCTGCGCTGCCGTGTGCCCGCCAGCCTGGGCGCCAGCCGTGAGGAGCGCTCTAGCGAGCTGGTCGATCTCCCCATCCGTTGCAGCGTTGCGCTCACACCGGGGGTTCGCCGCGCCGATATTGAGACAGTGATCGTCAACCAGGCCCGCGACCACCGGGTACGCGCTCACTTTGGCGTGCCCATCGAGATTGACACCTTTGACACTGAGGGCCACTGGGACATTATCTCGCGGCCGCTTGACATGCCGCTGGAAACTGACGATTGGGTAGAACAGCCCATCGGCACACATCCACAGCGCCGTTGGAGCCGCTTAGCGGCCGATGGCGTTGGCCTGGTGCTGGGTAACAGCGGCTTGCCCGAGATCGAGGCGTTGCGCACGCTCGATGGCTCTGAGCTGGCGCTCACGTTGCTGCGCTCTGTCGGCTGGCTCTCGCGCGATGATCTGGCCTCGCGCCCGACACACGTTGGCCCTGAAGTACCCACGCCCGCGGCGCAATGCCTGGGGCCCATCACCTGCCGGTATTGCCTGGTGCCCGCCAGCGCTGCGCCCGACGATGATATCGCGCTCGCGCTGGGGCACAACGCATCACTGCGCGCCGCGCTGGCGACCGCCTTTCCGGGCGTATTGCCGTTGCAGGGCGCCTTTGTGCGTCTCGAGCCAGCCGGGCTGGAGATATCGGCCGTCAAGGCCGCTGAGGACGGCGATGGTCTCATCGTGCGCTTTTGGAACAGGAACGCCGCAACCGTCTCCGCACACCTGAGCTTTTGGGCGGTGCCGCTCTCTGTCGTACGTTGCCGTCTGGATGAGA
>JAAYDS010000287.1 GCA_012729155.1 Chloroflexota bacterium
ACTGGATCAGACGGACTCGAGCCGGCGTTCTCCTCGTTGGCTGACTGGGTCATATAGGCCCAGTAGCGCGCCACACTGCCATAGCCGGGCGTGTGGTCGATCAACTTGAACTCGGAATCGCCCACGTCATTGTCGATGGTCTTGGGCACACCAACGGCCACGAGATCGAGCCCACGCTCGTGGGCCAGTTGAGCCACCTTGTGGGCGGTATCCATCGAATCGTTACCACCATTGTAGAGAAAGTAGCCGATGCGATGGGCCATGAGTACATCGATTACCCGAGCAAAGTCCTCGGCGTTCTTTTCGCGCAGCTTGTAGCGACAGGTTCCGATGCCCCCCGCCGCTGGTGTGACACCCAGTAGCGCGATCTCTTGCTCGTCCTGAGCCGATAGGTCGAGCAGCTCTTCCTTCAGGACCCCTTCGATGCCATGGTAGCCGCCGTACACGCGGCCAAAGGTCTCGGGCATCGCCCGAAGCAGCTCCACAGCGCCTCGCAACGAGCTGTTGATCACGGGCGACGGCCCGCCGGACTGGGCATAGAGGACGTTGTTGTTCTTCATGTCGACTCCTTGAATCCAGGCCCTAGGCGTGCCACTCGTGATGAAAGCTGCCCGGCTTGTCGACACGCCGGAACGTGTGTGCACCAAAATAGTCGCGCTGCGCCTGGGTCAGATTCGCGGGTAGTCGGTCGGTGCGATAGGCGTCATAGTAGGCCAACGAAGCGGCAAAGGCATACACCGGAATGCCGAGGTTGGCGCCAGTGGCCACCACACGCCGTAGCGCCATCTGCCGCGACAGGATCGCCTCAGTGAAGAAGGGGTCCAGCAGCAGATTCGGCAGGTCGGGGTTCTCACGGAATGCGCGGGTGATGTCGTTCAGAAAACGCGCCCGAATGATGCAGCCACCGCGCCAGAGCTTGGCGACCTCGCCGAGTTGCAGATTGTACCCATACTCCTGAGAGGCCGCCCTGAGCAGTGCCATGCCCTGCGCATATGAGCATATCTTGGCAGCATACAACGCGTCACGCACATCATGCACAAAGGCCTCAGCATCGCCACCAAAGGCGCCTTCAGGCCCTTTGAGGATTTCGCTCGCTTTCACACGTTCGGCTTTGTACGCCGAAATGATGCGAGAGCTCACCGCGGCGTTGATGGTGTGTAGAGGGGCGCCGATGTCAAAAGCCTGCTGCGACGTCCACTTGCCGGTGCCCTTCTGCTGCGCCTCGTCGAGGATCAGATCGACGAGAGGCTGCCCCGTTTCGTCATCGACATTGGCAAAGATATCACGGGTGATCTCGATCAGATAAGACTGCAGCTCGCCTTCGTTCCATTCATTGTAGATGGCATGTAGCGCGGGGGCGTCCAGCCTCAAGACACGATGCAACAGGTCGTATGATTCGGCGATCAACTGCATATCGCCATACTCGATGCCATTGTGCACCATTTTGACATAGTGCCCCGCGCCCCGCGGCCCCATGTATGCTACACAAGGTTCGCCCTCGGCCACGGCAGCAATGGCGGTCAGGATCGGCTCAACCATGGCATAGGCTTCGGGCTGCCCGCCCGGCATAATGGCGGGCCCCCACAAAGCGCCTTCCTCGCCGCCAGAGACACCCGTGCCAATGTAGTTGATGCCGTCTGCCTGCAGCTCGACAGCGCGTCTCTCGGTATCCATAAAGAACGAGTTACCACCATCGATGATCAAGTCGCCCGGTTCGAGCAGCGGCATGAGTTGTGCAATCGTTTCATCGACAGGCGCACCGGCCTGCACCATCAACATGACTTTGCGCGGCCTAGCGAGCGCAGCCACCAGCTCTTTGAGCGTGTAACAGGGAGTGATCTGTTTGCCAGAAGCGCTGCCCGCCATGAACTGCTCGGTCCGCGCCGCCGTTCGGTTGTACACGGCCACGCTGAACCCGTTCCGCTCCATATTCAGCACCAGATTCTGGCCCATCACTGCCAGGCCGATCAATCCGATCTCTGCCATCTTGCCCTCCTATGCCCTCAGCAGGTGCAGCATCTCGCCCGCCCGTTCGACCACCAGGATGCCCTCATCTTCACGATTACGGTAGGCGTCGAGGTCTAGCGTTGCTGGATCCATATAGCCCAGGTTGATGCGCTCACAGCGCTCAGGAGACACGCTTGTGGCAAGCACCACCTCTACGCGCGGCCGTTCGACGCCATTCTCATAGGTGCCTGCACCCTTGACATGCGTCGCATGGGCCATGACGCCACGGGGCACACCGTCGTAGCGCGCCATGTTCGTCAAGAAGTAGTCGCGCACATGATAGCCAATGCGATCGAGCACGGCACCATGGGTGTAGGATACCTCATCGATGTGCGGCGCATAGATGATCAACGTACCACCATCGGCGACCACTGGCTCGAGCTTGTACATGCCTTTACCAGCTGTCCAGATATCGTCATACAGCTCGGGCATGATAGAGATGACCAGATTGTACTGGCGATCTTTGTACACCACATTGATCTGAGCCGACAGCTCGGCTGCTGCGGCCTGGCTCTCTTCAGGCGTGCCAAAGTAGAGGCCCGCCAGATCATCGTGCCCCTTGACCACCATGCTGAAACATGATCTCTCGATGGGGATCATTGCCGCCGCGCGGTCCAGAATGGCGCGAATGGGGGTGCGCCGCTGCCCGATCACCTTGACGTTGGTGAGCACAGCGCCCAACCAATGCGTCAGGTCGATCACGTCGGGCCCAGCCACGCCAGGGAAGAAATACTTGTTACCGCCCGAGAAACCCGCAATCTCGTGCGGAAACACCGGGCCACAGATCATGACGTGATCATAGTCCCACAGTCGCGCGTTGATCTGCACCTTGACCTGCTCGACAAATAGTCCGCCGGTCAACTGCGCGATCTCTTCGGCGCCGATGACACCCAGTTCTCGCAGCCCTTCGGTGTAGTTGTGGTTAATGATCTGTATGCCGCCATAGACGGCGCTGCGCTCGTCCGCCGTGATCCCCAGATGCCGGCAGATGGCCGCATCATCCATGGGCAGGTGCGTACCCAGGGCGATCATAAAGTCGAGCTGGGCCGCCATGGGCCGGATCAACTCTGTCAGCGCCCGAAAGCAGAGCGGTATGGGCCCGCTACGGGTGCTATCAGGGATGATGACGAGAACGCGTTTGCCCTTCAGGTCAAGCTGCCCCACCCCCTCGGCGAATACACTACGGGCCTCATCGTTACTCAGAAATCGGTCGGTGAATCCCTTGCCGATGGCCATCAAACACCTCAACGTTTCCAAGGCGGCACGGCCGGCAACGCCTTTTCGAAATCGGCGATCAGCGCAGCCTCATACGCGCCGGCATAGCTGCCCTCGACAAAGCGCATGAAGGCCTCTTTGTAGAACCGCTCCCAGCTCTCATCCTCGTGTCCGGGGTTGATCGGGTAGAAGGCGGCATTGTTGTCGCGCGCAGCTCGATAGTCTCCCGGAGCGTCGCCGATCATCAGCTTGCGCTCATCAGGGTACTTGCCGTGTGAGGCATAGCGCAGATGCTCGCTCTTGGTGCCCAGCTCCTGGCCCGCGATGACCCTGACGTAGCAATCGATGTCGTGCTCTTGCCACTCGCGCACCAGCGCCTCGACCGGCGTCTGTGAGACCACAATCGCATCGGCATGTTGGGTGATCAGCTCGAGGCTCTCGCGCACATAAGAGAACGGCGCCACACCGTACACCATGTCGGCGATAGTGGCATTGACGGCCTCGCTCCAGTCAAGCGCGCACCGGAGCTCGGGATCGCCCGTCTCGGCCACCAGCTTGGCCAAAGAGCCATTGCTCAACGGCAGGCCAGAATCGATGAACTCGCGCACTTTGGGCACCTCGGGGATATGCGCGCCTCGTGCCTGCACCTCGGGGCGATCTCGCAGCAGGTCGAGCACCATCACCAGGGCCGGCCAACGGTTCACACCTCGCCACTTGCTGTAGAGGTTGACAAA
This sequence comes from Chloroflexota bacterium, assembly GCA_012729155.1. GTDB lineage: Bacteria > Chloroflexota > Anaerolineae > UBA1429 > UBA1429 > JAAYDS01. Next base: position 3,957 of record JAAYDS010000287.1, read on the forward strand.
CTCGCTGGCCTCGCGCGCGTATTTGCTGACCGACTGCAGTCCCCAGTGTTTGATGATATTGGGCGTAAAGCATTCCTTATGCTTTATCTCCATGGTATCAAAGATACAGCCGTCCGAGTCGATGCCGACGAAAAAGCTGTGTTCAGGCTGCATCTCTACCAGAGGGGCCACGATATGCGGATACTCTGTCACCAATCATCTCCTTTCGGTCGCAGAAAGACTGCCTCCATTATCGCACGAGGCGCTACACGCCGCCAAAGGCGCAATAGCCCCCGTCCACGAGCACCGTCACCCCACTGATAAACGATGCCCCCGGCGACAGGAGCCAGATGACCGTGCTGATCAGCTCGTCGGGCTTGCCATAGCGCCCCATGGGCGTATGTGCAATGATCTGCTCGCCGCGCACCGTAGCGCCTCCGGTGGCATCATCAATGAGCAAGTACTCGTTCTGGGCCGTCAGAAAGAACCCCGGCGCAATAGCGTTGACGCGAATACCCGGCGCATAGTTCTGCGCCAGGTGCACGGCCAGCCATTCAGTGAGGTTCTTGACAGCGCTTTTGGCTGCCGAGTAGGCCAGCACGTTAGTGAGTGGCCGAAACGCGTTGACCGAGGCCACGTTGATGATGGCGCCCTCACCACAGTGCGCCATGGCGCGCCCAAACACCTGTATCGGCAGCAATGTGCCCATCCAGTTCAGGTCAAACACCTGGGCGATAGCATCTGACGGCAGGTCGAAGAAGGGCTGGCTGGGTGAGGTGGTGGCCTCGGGGCGGTTGCCGCCAGCGGCGTTGATGAGTCCATCGACGCTTCCAAAACGCTCAAGTACCGTTGCCAGCGCGCGCTCCAGCAGTATACGATCGAGCACATCTGCCTGCACGGCCAGGGCCTCGCCGCCGGCTGCCACGATGTCATCGACCACAGCCTGCAGGCTGGCAAGCGTGCGCCCGACCACCACTACTCGCGCCCCAGCGCGTGCCACACCCCTTGCCATAGCCCCGCCGAGCACGCCACCGCCACCCGTCACCACCACCACGCGATCACGAAGGCCAAAGATATGGTTCAAGTAGCCCTGGTCCATATTGGCGCTCCTCTATGCCTGAACAAAGGGTATCAGATGTCGCGCAAAATGTGTGCTCAGCGCCTCATAGTGCGCTTCCTCATCGTTCCTCAAAACAGAATAGACGGCATCGCGGAACAGATAGCCGTCGTCGCTGCGGCTGGTCAACACCAGACCAAAGGTGACATGCAGCGCCTGTCGCGCGTGAAAATCGTCGAGCAGCGCCGGCAGCGCCTCGTCGGGTAGAGCGTGCCAATCGGGCAGTTGCCCCATGTCTGCCGAGACGTGATAGGACACGCGCTCGGTATCATAGTGCTCGACGGCATAGCTCAACACCCGTCGAAACAGCGAGGGCTCTACCTGCGCCACCGCGCGCAGTGCCTCGAGATAGCTGGTGCCCGCCGTCTTGAGGTGCACAAGGTGGCCTGCGTGCCGGGCTGCAATCGGGTAGATGCTGAACTTGTCTGACCCTGAGTGCAAGCTGAGCTTGTAGGGCCCCAGTGTCTGCGCAACGGCCACATGCCGCGCGAACTCGCGCTCGAATTCGGCCAGGTCGCCGATATAGTCAACGCCCTTTTCAAACCGCCCCACATAGCGCGGTGCAAGGCTGATCCAACGCACCCCCAAACGCTTGAGTTCGCTGGCGATGTAATAGTGCTCTTGCGTGGTGGTGGGGGTATCGGTCTCATCGACAGAGATCTCGAGCTCATAGGGGCGCTCGCCCATCACCACCGACAGATGGCGGCTCAAGCTCGTAAGATGTGCCACCGCCCGACCGTACTTGCAGGCTGCGCGCAATGCCTGCTCAGCATCGATCTGTAAGCGCAGACCCGTATCTAACGTTACCTGCAGACCAGCATAGCGATGCTGGTTCTCCTCAGGTGTGGCCTCTAGCTGCTCCCACGGCAGAGCCGCATACTTGGTCTGGAGCACTGCCGGATCGTCAGTATCTGCCAAAGGATCGACGTGCTCACGAGGGTCGAGCGTGTAAAATACAAACCCTGCTGCCGCACACAAATCGATGTCAGCGGCGCTCTTGAGATGATCGGCATCGGCGCCGTAGCCTTGGGTCCAGCCTTCCTGCAGCACGCCCCAGGTGGCATCATCCATCACATCATCGGGCGTGCGCTGGGTGCGCTCCATCTCGCGGATAGACTGCTGCGCATAGATCGGAAAGATGCCGCCAGCGGCCCGAATGGCGCGCACGTGTCCGGGCGTAGCCACACCGAGTCGATCTCCCAAGCCGGCCGACAGCGCCAATCCTCCGGTAACGGGCGCGGCCCAGGGCAGCAAGCGCCGGATGACCATAGCGTTAGCATGGCTCGTCTCGCCGAGCCACAGGCGCCCCTCGAGATCGCTGCCCCTGGCAGCCACTGGCGAGAGCACCAGCCCAGCCGGAGGCTCTGCGGGCCCCCAGTAGCCCAGGACGGGCTGGCTCTCGCGTCTCAGCAGAAAGACGACACCCTGACCACACGGCTGTACCGAGCGGGGATAGACCTCAAACCCGGTCACCCTCGAAAGCAGCACGGCTGGTTCGCCAGAGTTTCTCAGACCGCTCAGCATCTCGTTCATCGACCCTCCATCAGGCGGAATGATGATGCGCCGGCGCAGGGCCGGCGCTCTTGCGGGCAATCAGCTCACCATCGAGCTCGATCGGGTCGAGCACCAGCTCTGGGTCTCGAATCAACGCCAAAAGCAGCGTCATGGCCCGTGCACCGATCTCGGTCTTGGGCAGACGCACCGTGGTCAGCGGCGGCGAGAGATAGGGAGCAAAGAGAATATCATCCCACCCCACCACCGAAACATCCTCGGGTACCTGCAGGCCTGCCGCCTGACAGGCTTGCACACAGCCCACCGCTACCAGATCATTGAACGCCAGCAACGCGGTAATCTCGGGGTGCGCGCTCAACAATGCCGCCGCGCCGCGGCGCCCAGCATCAACGTTGGGCAGCGACTCCACCACCCACTCAGGCGCTACCGGCTGCCCGATCTGGGCCATGCCCAGGGCATAGCCTTCTCGGCGGCCGCGACTGCTCTGCGAGGCGCCCACGCCGCCCACCAGCGCGATAGCGCGATGCCCCAACCCGTGCAGGTAATGCACCACGCGACGGGCATCTTCGCTGTCAGCAACGCTAACACTGCCCAACCCCGCGAGGCGTCGCTGCGGTGTTCGGTTGACCACCACCAACGGCCGTCGTCGTTCGATGACGCTCTGGAGTTGGCTCTCGCTCAAGCGCGAGCTGCACAGCACAACGCCGTCTACGCGGTGGTCAGCGAGCATCTGCAGCACCACCATCTCTTGCGCTGGCGCCTCATCGGTGTTGCAGAGCAGCACCCCATAGCCCTCGCGGTGCGCAACCTCAAAGCCACCCCGGGCCACCTCGGCGAAAAAGGGATTGGCGATATCGGGCACCACCAGGCCGATGGTCAGCGTTCGCCTCGTCTTGAGGCCGCGAGCGATGCTGTTCGGTCGATAGCCCAGCTCGCGCACAGCAGCGAGCACTCGCTCGCGTGTTGTCGCACTGATCTCACCTCGTCCATTGATGGCCCGCGAGACAGTCTGCCGCGACACGCCAGCGCGCAGCGCAACATCGGCGATAGTCACCGCGCGTATCCGCGGACCGTTATCGTTCTCGTGATCGTTCACGGGCAAATTGTACCATATCCCAAGAAGCCGTCAATGCCAGCTTGCCGCCACTAGCTAGCCCGTGTAAACTTCCGTAGCATTCTGAGGGTAGATGCCATGGCTCAGAGACCGAACATTCTCATCTTCCAGACCGACCAAGAGCTCGGCGCCGTTGTGGCGCCTGATTGCCCCTGCCGCACGCCCAACGCCGATCGGCTTGCGCACGAGGGGCTCCGTTTTTCGCGCTCCTTCACGGTGACGGCGCACTGTTGTCCCTCACGGGCCACCTTTATGTCAGGGCTGTATCCCAGCCAGCACGGCATCTACAACAACGTGTTGAACGAGGCGGCCATTCACACCTCGCTCAATCCAGGGACAGTGCTGTTCAGCGAGCAACT
>JAAYDS010000288.1 GCA_012729155.1 Chloroflexota bacterium
GAACGGCCAGGACTCGCGGCCCCTCGTCCACACAGGAAAGCCGCCATCGTTGTTCTGCAAGCTCTGCAGGGTCACGATGTCGCGCTGCACGGCGGCGTCGATCTCTTGCGCGGGCGGCAGGCCCTCGGCCTGGAAGGCCTCGAGCACGTCGCGCAGGGCGGCGATAGAGAGGATGCGCGAGGCCAGCTGCTCGGAGCAGTCGAACGGGTAGCTGACCAGGTAGAGCACGGCGTCGGTGAGCGCCTGCAGCGCCGTAGACGAGGTGGTGATCTCGAGGCCACCGAACTGCGGATAGACATCGGCGGGCGGCACGATGGGCTGCGCCATGGCGCCCTCGTCGAGGGTGCCATAGGTGGCAAAGGCCTCGCTGGTGGCCGGCGTGTAGACCGGCAGCGAGAGCTCGGCGGCGTCGGCCCACTCTCCCGCGGCGGCGGCCACCTGCAGGCGGGCGGTGCCAGCCTGGAGCGTGCTCACCGCAAAGCGCACCTCGACGCGATCTCGTGGGGGCACTGTCACGGCCAGGCCGGGCTTGCCCTCGAGCGTCAGGTTGCTGACGGCCAGAGCCACATCGACGGCCAGGGGCGCGTCGGTCTGGTTCTGCAGCACCACCGGCAGGGCGATGCGGTCGCCAAAGTTGAGAAAGCGTGGCGCGGCGGGGCGCACCATCAGCGGCAGGCGCGCGGTGAGGTTGGCCTCGGCCTTGCCATAGTCGCTGGCGCCCGAGATCGCCACGGCCATAATGCGATAGCGCGTCAGGCTGTCGGGCACGGTGACGAGCACCTCGGCGGTGCCGTCGGCGTCGGTGGGCGTCTCGGGGCTAAAGAGGGCCAGCGGGTTCATGTCGCTGCGGACGCGGATGGGCGCCGGCGCCCCTGTGGCCTCGTCGGCCATGCCCTTGGCCATGGCGGGCGTCTCGGCCATCGGCGCGGCAGACGGCAGCGGCGTGCCCAGCATCTGGCGCTCCACAGCTTCCTCAGCCACGGCGTTCATGGCCTGGGCCTCGTCGAGCAGGCGCGCGGGATCGACCAGCAGCACATGCTGGCGCAGGCGATAGTCAGACACGCCTGTCCAGCGGTCGGGGTAAAAGATCGCGATGGGATCGGCCAGTGTATAGCCGGTGAGGGCCAGCACGGCCTCGTCGACCACCACCACGGCCACCTCGGCGCCGGGCACAGGCCGGCCGTCGGCGTCGCGCACGGTGAGGTCGAGGGTGGTGCTGCCGCCGGGCTCGAGCTCGGCCTGGCGCGGGGCCAGATCGACGGCCAGGGTGCGCGCATAGGCAGGCACGCGCAGCGTGAGGTTGCCGGTGGCATAGGCCGGCCGCACGGGCAGGGTCTCATCGGGCTCGCCCGCGGCGTCGAGGCGCGGCGCCGTGCCAACCAGCTCGACCTGTACGGTGACGTTGGGCACGTCGGCCTCATCGATGGGCACCCGCAGCACGTGGCCGGGCTCGTCCATGGTAAAGCGCTCGCTGTGCACCAGGCCCAGGCGGCGCACCGTCAGCAGGCCTTCGGCGGGAACAAAGGGCGCCTGCACCAGAATCTCGGCGGTGTCGCCGGGCTGGTACTCGTCGCGGTCGGGGATGAGCGTCACCTCTTCGAGCTCGACGCGCTGCGCCGTGGGGCGCTGGCCACCGCTCACCCAGCGGGTGATCTGGGTGACGTTGCGGCGGTCCTCGGCGTCGGCGATCCAGGCGGTGAGGCGGTAGGTGCCGCCCTCGGGCGTGTCAAAGGTGCAGCGCAGCGGTTCGGCGGCCGAGGTCAGCTCGCAGAGCTGTTCGTCGACCTCGACCTCTTGCCACTCGCCACGGTCGTACTGCCACTTGACACGCACGGCCTGCACGGTGATGGGCACATCGGCGATGGCGGCGCCGTCCAGATCGACCACGATGGCATCGACGTGAAGCGGGTCGCCGCGCTCGACAAAGGTGGGCTGACTGCGCAGGCCCACATACCAGGCGGCGGGGTGCACCAGCAAGCTGGTCGAGGCGGCCCAGGCCTGGCGGTTGACATCCATGACGGTGGCCTCGGCGGTGACCACGGTGGCGCGCGGCGGCTGCACATCGTCAAAGCCGATGCGCAGCACATGCTCGCCGGCGGCGTCGGTGGTGGCGTGGTACCCCTGTTCGACGCTGGGCTGCTCGGGCAGGTCCCACTCGCGGCGGCCCGCCCACCAGGGCGTCCAGAAGCCAAAGTCGAACTCGTCCCACTTGGGCGGGCGATAGCTGCCGGGCGCGGTGCGCACGAGCCAGTCTACATCGGCGCCAGGCAGCGGGCCGCCGGCATAGTATTGCGCCGAGACGGTGACCAGGGCGCTCTCTCCCACGAAATGGGGGCCCTGACTGGCGCTGGCGCTGACCTCGAACTCGGGGCGACGGAACTCTTGCACCTGGATGGAGTGATTATACTCAGTAGACCCTTTAGCGGTGGACAGCCAGAGCCGCAGGTTGGCATAGCCCAGGTTCATACCGGCGGGCAGCGTCAGAGAGAGATCAAAGCCGCCCAGTGCGTTGAGGGCGGCGACGCCCTGAGCCACGCGGTTGCCCTGGGCATCGTAGAGCTCATAGCTGACGTCGCCATTGCCGGGCAGTTCGAGGTGGTCATCGCCTCGCTCCATGGCGACATGGCGCACCCAACCCTTGACGTGTACCTCTTCTTCGGGGCGGTACATCTGGCGATCATCCCACACATACCAGCGGAAGGTGTCGTCGAGCGCCTGCTTGACCCAGCCAGTGCCCCAGCTCCAGGCCTGCTCGGGCAGCAGGGCCGCATCATCGCCCAGGCTGGCCACCAGATAGCCGGGCTCGTCGCCCTGGGCGCGGGCGGCCAGAGGCAAGCGGGCCAGGCCGTCGGCAGCGGTCTGTGCGCTGGCGCCACCGGGGTAGAGCTCGAGCGCCACATCGGCCAGCGGAGCGCCGGTGCTCAGCGAGGTGGCCCAGGCCAGCACGTCCTGCTGGTCTGTAAAGGCGTCTACCGCCAGATCGCTCATCTGCACCCACAGTCGCGTGACGGGCACGTGCATGCCGCGCAGCCGGGCCACCAGGCCCTGCTCGGGCTCGATGACCAGGATGAGGTGACGGTGGCCCTTGGCCTTGAGGTCGGCCAGGTCGATGACGGTCTCGACCATGGCATCGGCCTCGGCGCGGATGGGCAGGCGCTCGTCGCGCACCTTGCGGCCTGGCGGGGTGTCGGCCGAGGTGTCGCGGGTAGCGGTGCGCAGATAAGCCTGATAGGCGGGCCAATCGGCCGGCTCGACGGCATAAGCGCGCACGCGGGCGGCGTCATAGTTGACCGAGTAGATCGACAGGCCGGGCGAGGCGGCAGGATCGAGCACCACAAAGGCCTCGCCGGGGACGTTGAACACGGGATAGGCCGCCCCCACCTTGACGGTGAGCCTGGCATCCTCGGCCAGGGTCTGGCCAAAGGCGTCTCGCAGGCCGGCGCGCACGGTGACGGTGTAGGTGGTGCGCCCCGCCGAGCGCCCGCGGATGGTGATGCTGTTGCCCATGGCGGCCACGCTCAGGTCTGGCAGAGCGGGCGAGACGGTCACCAGCGCCGGGTCAAAGGCGGCCTCGTCGAGAGGGTTGGTGAACTGCACCGACCAGGGCGCCAGCGGTGGGCACTCGTTGCCCCAGCCACACTGGATGCCCTGCGCCAGCAGCGGCCCGTAGGTGCTAAAGGTAAAAGACTGCACGCCTTTGTTGAGCAAAGCGCCCTCATCTGAGGGGGCGTCGGGCCCGATGTTGACGCTGACAGTGGTAGCGGCGGGCAGCGGCTCTACCGGCATGAGCGCGATCCAGCGGCCGTCGCCAGCTGCTTTGGCCAGCGCGCTCACGGTGGCATCGGCCTGCACCTCGGCCGCGGTGGCCAGGCGCACGGC
>JAAYDS010000289.1 GCA_012729155.1 Chloroflexota bacterium
GACAAGATCGGCCTGGTGCCCATCTTGAGGTCGGGGCTAGGGATGGTGGATGGCATCTGGGAGATGATGCCTGGCGCCGAGGTTTGGCATATCGGGCTCTATCGTGATCACGAGACGCTGCAGCCGGTGCAGTACTATAACAAGTTGCCAGTGATCCCCACGGTGCAGGTGTGCCTGTTGCTTGACCCGATGTTGGCCACCGGCGGTTCTGCGGTGGCTACCTGTCAGATACTCAAAGACTGGGGCGCCAAGCGCATCAAGTTTGTGGGCATCATCGCCGCGCCCGAGGGCATCCTGCGTCTCTCTGAGGCGCACCCCGATGTGGATATCCACGTTGCTGCCATCGACGATCACCTGACGCCCGTCCCCAGCAAGCCCGGCGACCCGCCAGAGGGCTATATTGTGCCGGGACTGGGCGACGCAGGTGATCGTCAGTTCGGCACTGCCTGATGTGAGGTGACGCAATGACGATCTGGCCGTTTGTAGCCGTGTTCGCGGTGGCGCTGGGGCTCACGCTGGCGTTGACGCCGGTGAGCATCTGGCTGGGGAAACGGCTGGATATCGTTGACCGGCCCGGCGGACGACGACGCCACACGGGCGTCGTCGTCCGCATCGGTGGTTTGGCGCTCTTCCCCGCTTTTGCCGTTGCGGCGCTGCTGCCAGTAACCCTCAGACTGCCCAGGCAGGATCCCCTCGAACTGATTCGATTGGTGGGCGTGGTAGTGGGCGTGGGCATCATCTGGGTCATGGGCCTGCTCGACGACCGCTTCAAGCTGCGCCCTGGTCTGCAGTTCCTGGGCATGGCATTGGCAGCCGTGGCTGCAATCCTCTGCAAGGTGTTCATCGAGGTCTTTAACAGCCCCTTCAGCGGCCGCCAGGTCTTTATAGACTGGTACCTGATGGTACCGCTTACTTTTGGCTGGCTGGTGGGCATGACCGAGACGGTCAACATGCTCGATGGTGTCGATGGACTGGCCACCGGTGTGACCGCCATTGCGTCATTGGTGCTGTTCATCCACATGGTGCGGTTGGGGCAACTGACTGTGGCGCTTCTGCCGCTGGCGCTATTGGGCGTTTGCCTGGGATTCCTGGTGTTTAACTTTTATCCCGCCAAGGTGTTCCTCGGTGGAGGCGCCTATGTGCTGGGATATGCCCTCGGCGCGCTAGCGATTGTGGCGGGGGCCAAAGTGGCCACAGCGCTGCTGGTGCTATGGGTGCCCATCGTCGACATCGCCTGGCAGGTCTATTCGCGGTGGAAACGCGGGCAGCCCATCAGTCTGGGAGACCGCGGCCACCTGCAGTTCCGTCTGCAAGACTCGGGCTGGAGCGCGCCGCAGATATCACTGTTGTACTATGCTATCACGGCGGGGCTGGGCGCCCTGGCGCTCTTTAGCCCGTCGCGCATCCTCAAGCTGGTAGTGCTGCTCGTGTTGGCGGGGTTGGTCCTGCTAGGGCTTTGGGTGCTGACCCGCAAGATGGGCGATCGTACCCCTACGGGGACCTAATCGCTAGCAGCGTCCTCTCGCAGAGACAGGTGCATGACGACAAGATCGGCCAATGCGTCGACCTCATCGAGGCCGAACAGCGGCGCGTCGTCGGCCGCGTTTGGATCGGAGCTGACCACTGCCAGCAGCTCGCCAGGGCTCTGGATGCGCCCATGACCATAGCCAGGGCGAATCACTTCGATTTTCGGCGTAGGCTCTCGCTTGTAGCCTTCGGTGATCACGAGATCTATATAGTGTGGCAAGCGCCTGACGACATCGCTCAGCGGCACCTCGACTGCAGGCTGCTCGAGCAGCGCGAGACGCCCCTGGGAGGAGATCGCCACCAGATCGGCGCCTGCCTGCGCCAGCAACCAGGTGTCTGTGCCCGGCTGGTCGAGATCGACGTCTTCTCGCGAGTGCTTGATGACCGCCACGTGCAGTCCACGCTGTTTGAGGCAACGCACTAATGCGGTGGCAATGGTGGTTTTGCCGCTGTTGTGCCACCCGATGATCGAGACGATGGGGGGTGGGGCCTGCGTCATACTAGGCCAGCCTGCCGCGTGCCGCATCGCCTGCCTGGGGGGACAGGGCAGGGCGATCGCGCAGCTCAAAGAGCCCAGCTGTACGCATGTCTCGCTCAAAGGCGTGCAGCGTCTCGCCTGTGATAGGTGGCATAGGAGGCACCCCCTGGCCCACATCGATGCCGAGCACGCGCAAAGCCGCTTTGATGCCTGGAATGACGCCGTACTTGTGTAGCACCTGGATGATGCGGTTGGCGCGCCAGTGTAACTCGCGGGCAGCCACGACCTTGCCCGCCAGAGTGGCGGCGCGGATATCGCTGAACAGGCGCGGCGCTATGTTGTAGGTGGTGCCGATGGCGCCATCGGCACCGAGCATCTGGCAGAGCATGCACAGCTCATCGGGCCCTGAGAGCACGTTTACGCGCGTCATATCGCGCTGAGCCATCACCTCGGAGAAAAAGAGCATATCCTGCGAGGTGTACTTGAAGCCTGCTACGCCGTCCAGGCCGCAGATCTCCAGCAGCTGTGCTACCGTCATGGGGTTGCCGGTGGCACCAGGGATGTAGTAGACGTAGAGGGGGAGCGCAGTAGCCGTTGCCAGCGCACGATAATGCGATTTGATCGCCTCGAACGTGTAGGCATAGTAGAACGGTGGCACCGCACTGATGGCGTCTGCGCCCACGGCCACAGCGTCTTGAGCCAGGGCCACGGCCTCGCGCGTCGTCAGGGCGCCTATATGCACCATGACCGGCACCTGACCACCAACCACGCCCACCACCGTCTCGGCGATCTGCCGACGCTGCTCGCGGCTCAGAAGCACACCCTCGCCGGTGCCGCCGCAAACGTACAGCCCCCCAATATCGGCCTGAAGCAATAGTTCCACCAATCGTTCGGTCGCTCGTACGTCCACATTGCCGGCGACGTCTAGCGGTGACACCAGTGCCGGCCAGATCCCCGTAAAGCTCATGGCAACCACCTCCAAGCACTAGTCTACCCAGGAGTGTCTGAGCTGCAAGCGACGACATTCGTTGTGTTGCTGCTTATCTATACACATGTATCGTCTTGTATGGCCATTGACACTCGAAAATCGTAGACCTATAATCGAGGTAGGGTAAGGACGTCTTACTGAAGGGTCCCGTCAGGCGGTAAAGGGCCATGAGCCAAGCTGGACTGCAGTGCGACTCTGGGCTCGAGCTGCTACCGCTGCTTGAGCGTGTTGGGCGCGAGTTGCGAGAGCGGTCTCGTGCACTTGCCGCGCAACTGACCGAGCCCAACCTGCGCGGGCTGGTCATCGCAGATGACGAGTTCGACCAACTGCTCGGCCAGTCACTGGGCGCATCTCCCTTTGCCTGTCTGCAACCCTTGGATAATGCCCTCCACGGGGGAGCCTGGGAGCAACTGCTGGTACGGGTTGGGCTCTCGCATCTCGAAGGTCTGATCATCCTCATCGCGCTGTTGCCCGAGATAGATCGTGCTTTCGAGCGCATCTTTGGCTACCTGCAAGATGACGTCACTGCGCGGCGCCCGACGGTCGATCTCATGCTACGCCTGCTGTGGGATGCGCCCAGAGACCGCCTGGCCGCCCGAAGCCTCTTCTGGCCGCAGTCGCCTCTGCGACGGCTGGGCCTCGTGATGCTCCGCTCTGAGGGAGAGCGTGATTGCGGCCTGCTTGCCCAACAAGTCCTGGTACATCCTATTGCCACCGAGCATCTGCTGCGGCAGGGCGACGCCCCTGAGCCCGTGCAGCACGCCGTACGCGTGCTGGCGGTCGGCTCGCTGCTCGTGGACGCAGCCAGCCAGCAGGCACACGGCATGCTGGCTTGGCTGAATGATCAGTCGCCCACACGTCTCTGGGTGCAGGCACAGGCCCCCTACACCGAACTTGTGCGCAACCTGGCTCAGGCAGCTTGCGATAGCTGGCAACTCTCACTCGTCGAGCTGGACCTGTCGCAGACTGGCGATATCGAAGACGCCACGCGGGCGGCTGCGCTTGAGGCGCTGCTGCGAGACGCCGCTCTGTTCATCAGTGGTCTTGGCGACGAACAGGCTCCCTCTGAGCAACGTCTGATGGTCGAGCGCGCCGCTGCCCTATTGTGCGCCTTTCCGCGTCCCGTGTTCTGGCACTGTTCGCTGCTAGTGCCCCTGGCTGCGCCCCCTCATACACGCAGTGCGACCTGTGAGTTGCCCGCCCCTGATTATGCCCAACGTTTGGCGCTATGGCAGGCCGCCATAGCCCCGGGCACATGCTGTGAGGCTGCTGCGCTCGAGAAAGTGGCGGGGCGCTACCGTCTGGCGCCAGAGCGTATCGCCTGGTCAGCCCGTGTGGCAGTAGAGACGGCGGCCAGGCTCGCGCCGCAGGCGGCGGTGCGATTTGCGGACCTGGCCGATGGTGCCCTGCGTGCAAGCAGTCGGGATATCGGGCAGCTAGCGCACCGCATCGCGCCACGGCATGGTTGGCAAGACCTGGTGCTCCCGGCCGATCGACTGGCGCAGCTCAGGGAGATGTGCGATCAGCTTGCCTACCGGCACGTCGTGATGGAGCAGTGGGGCTATGGTCGACGTAGTGCCGCGCCCGGCCTGTCGGCGCTGTTCGCTGGTCCATCGGGGACGGGCAAATCGATGGCCGCTGAAGTGATCGCAGGCGAGTTAGGGCTCGATCTCTATCGCATCGACCTTTCTGGCGTCGTGAGCAAGTACATTGGAGAGACCGAAAAGAACCTGGCGCGCATCTTTTCGCTGGCGCGAGACGCTAACGCGATCCTGCTATTCGATGAGGCCGACGCCCTCTTTGGCAAGCGCTCTGAGACGCGTGATGCCCACGACCGTTACGCCAACATTGAGGTCAGTTATCTGCTCCAGAAGATCGAAGAGTACGATGGTCTGGTGATCCTCACCAGCAATCTACGGCAGAACCTCGACGAGGCCTTTATGCGGCGGCTGCAGCTCTCGGTCGATTTCCCGTTTCCTGATGAGCAGACGCGCTTGCAGATATGGCGCAGGCTCATCACGCCGCAGACGCCCGTAGGGGAGCTCGACCTGGAGCATCTCGCCCGACGCTTTCGGCTGTCGGGTGGCAGCATTCGTAATGTGGTGCTCACGGCGGCATTCCTGGCGGCCCGTGATGGCCAGCCGCTCAACACCGACTATGTGACCTGGGCTGTCCGCCGCGAGTATCAAAAGCTCGGTCGTTTGGTTGAGGCTGGGCAGTTCGCGACCGGAGAGCGTTTGGGCGCTCGTATCGAGATGCAAGGGTGGGGTGATGCCTGAGAAACGCTTTGATCGCGTGAGAGTGACTCCTCGCACAGAGACAGCGCGAAGGGGCGAGTCGCCCCGGCCAGATTCGCTGCGCGCGGACTCTCAGCGGGCAGGGAATAGGTGTCTGCGCGCCCTGCTGGCGAGCGGAATGCCCAGCGGCATCCTGCGATCGGGGCGTGGCGGAGCTTTTTCTGCGTCGCACAACGTAGAGATGGCCCTTGAGCGACGCCGCGGTCTTGGCCAGCCCCTGCCGGAACCAACTCGCACCAAGATGGAGATGGCTTTTGGGGCTTCGTTCGAGGGCGTTACCGTTCACACCGGCGGCGAGGCGGATGGCCTCGCGCAGCAGGTGGCCGCGGTGGCGTTCACCCATGGCAAAGATCTGTACTTTTCTGCTGGGGCTTTCGCACCCGACACGCCACACGGTCAGCGTCTGTTGGCTCACGAGTTGACTCATGTGATACAGCAGCGCCCTGGTCGCAAGGTCATGGTTGGCGCGGCCAATGACCCTGCCGAGTTGGAGGCCGATGCGTTGGCAGACGCCGTCGTGCAGCGTCTGACCTTTGATAGAGCCAGGGGGCAGAACGAGGTTCAGCCCATTCAGCGGCAAGTAGAACTTGAGGAAGAGGAGCCCATCCAGGCACTGCGGCGCCAGGTTGAGCCCGAGGAAGAAGAGCCCATTCAGACGCTGCGCCGCCAGAGCGAGGATGACGAGTTGGCGCAGCCGCTGCGCCGTTCGTCACCGGTCGAGCCTGTGTCGAGCGCGCCTGCCGTCACATCGCAAGGGCCCACGACGGCCGGCGAGGCCTCAACCTATGCCCGAGCTATGCAAGCCTATCGGGCCGGCGAGTTGCGCAGCGCTCAGGACCTCTTTCAGCAGGTGCGCGACGATCCTCAGGTGAGCGACCGTGAACGAGCCAGCGCTACCTGGAACGTTGGTCGCATTCATGAGGAGCTGGGCGACGAGGCCGCCGCGCTGGCATGTTATCGCGAGTATCTATCCATGCCCGGGGCCTCTGCTGACCGTCGTCCGGTGGCCGAACGCATTGTGGAGCGAATGGAGAGCGAGCAGCGGGAGGGCGCAGAGCCGGCCGCTGGCATGGGATCGACGGCAACGGCCGCTGCAGAGCCCGAGGCCGCCACTGCCGAGACGTCGGCGCCTCACCGTCCTCGCCCCGAGGCCGCCCCCGACCCAGCCTCACGAGCCAGGGCCGTCTATCGCGAGGGCGTTCGCGCCTATCGCGCGGGCGAGTTGCGTGGCGCTCTGGACCGATTCCAGCAGGTGCTCGAGATCGATCAGGCGCCTGCGAGCCACCGCGCTAGTGCCATCTGGAACATAGGCCGCATCTATCAGGGGATGGGCAATAGCAGGGCCGCTCTGGCCATGTACCGCGCCTATATCGCTCAGCCCGCCGTGCCCCCCGAGCGTCTCGAGGTGGCGCAGGGCATCATCGCAGACCTGGAGCGTGAAAGCAAAGCCGGCACTGCGGAACCTGAGGCTGGAGTAGGGGCTGGCCCCGACGACAAGGCGACGGCGCCCGAACGTCTGCCCACCGTTCCCGAGCAGCGAGCTCAGGCGCTCTATGGCCTGGCATCGCAGGCCTATCAGAACGGCGACTATGCCACAGCACTCGAGCACCTGCAACAGCTCATGCGTACCGATGGGCTCGAGCAGCGGTTGTATACCGAGACGCTCTACAACATGGCGCAATGTTATCGACGGCTTGGCAACAATGGCGCCGCCATAGACATGTATCGTGGTTTTATGGAGCAGCCCGATGCCGCACCCGAAGAGCGCGAGCGCGCACAGCAACTGATCGCGACGCTGCGCCGCTAGGGAGCCGTGATGATTCACTTGCTTGATGATGCCATCCGTAAACTGATCCAGACTGAGACGGGCTATGCCGCGCCCGATGTTGAGGTCAGCTTCAGCCAGCCTACGGGCGATTGGGCAGCTGGCCTGACGCATCCGGTGATCAACTGTTATCTATATGATGTTCGTGAGAATAACGAACTGCGCTCGGCCGAGTGGACCGTCGACCGCGGCCCCAACGGGTATGCGGCCAAGCGAATGGCTCCGCTGCGCTTTGACGTCAGCTATCTCATCACAGTGTGGACGCAAGACCATATCGACGACGAGCATGCCATGCTCTGGCGCGTGCTCGAGTCCTTGGCGACGCACGAGACGCTCCCAGACCAGTACTGTGATGAGGCCCTGAAAAGCCAGCCCTATCCACTGCGCTGCAAGACGGCGCAGGCGACGCGTGCCATCGATGATCTACCCGATTTGTGGAGTGTGATGGACAACCCTTTGCGTCCATCGATCAACTATGTGGTCACCATGGCAATGGAGCGCATGGAGCCGATCCACAGTCGTCAGGTGGTTACCAAACAGATCGACGTGGTGCAACGTGGGGTGATCGAAACTCAGGCCGAGACGATCCTGCAGATCGGAGGCATCGTCCACAACGGTGGGCGAACGCCTGCCCCAGTTGCGGGCGCCAGCGTCACTCTGGTCGAAACGGCCCAGCAGACCTTGACTGATCGGCTGGGGCGCTATCGCTTTCGCAACGTGCCGCGCGGTCGCTATCGGCTGGTGGCAGCCCACGAGGGCATGCATGGTGAGCGCGAGATCATCGTACCTCTACGTTCGGGCGATACCGACCTGTATGACATCGGTGTGCACTGATGCCGAAAGGAGGCACAGCTTTATTCTGACATTGTGGCAGGCACCCTGGCTCTGAGGTTGTGAAAAGGACGAGCGAACATGCCAATCTATCAGTCTCCGGGCGTTTACATCGAAGAGGTCGACCGTGGCACACGGCCCATTGAGGCGGTGGGCACCGCAGTTGCGGCCTTTGTCGGCTTTAGCGCCAAGGCCGAGATGCCAGGCGGCGTCAATGAACCGGTGTCGCTTTTGGGCAAAGCTGTTGCGGTGACCAACTGGTCGCAGTATGTAGAGAGGTATGGCGGCTTTCTCGATGGGGCATACCTGCCCTATGCCGTGTACGGCTACTTTTTGAACGGTGGCAGTCGCTGCTATGTCGTCAGCGTCAAGACATTGGGAGCTTCGACAGATCCGAGCCTGGCCAGCCCCGCCATGGTGGCGCTGCCAAGCGGCGGTGAAAAGCCGGCCGATACCCTACAGATCACGTCACGCTCGGGTGGCCCCGCCGGCAATGATATTCAGGTGGCAGTGCGTCCGCTCGAGGAGGATCGCTTTACGCTGGTCATCAGCGGGCCCGATGGCGCCAGCGAGACCTTCGAGGGCCTGACTCTCGCCAAAGACGAGCGTAACGTCGAGGTGGTGGTCAACGCCCAGTCTCGACTGGTCAAAGTGGCGGTGCTTAAGGCGGCTGGCAGTTTGGTCGAGCGCAAGCCCCAAGAGGGCACCTACACGCTGACCGGCGGCGCTATGCAGACCAAGGCCGTTACTGCGGCCGACTATCGCGGGCAGGTGGCGGAGCGCACGGGGATCGGCGGCCTCGAGGCGGTGGAAGAGATCACCATGCTGGCTGCACCAGATCTCATGGCCAGCTATCAGGCCGGTGAGATGTCGTTGGGCGACGTGCAGGCGGTGCAGCAGGCAATGTACGAGCACTGCGAACGTGTCAAGTACGCTTTTGCCATCCTCGATTGCCCACCCGATCTGGGGCCTCAGGCCATGCGCGATTGGCGCCTCACAGCCAACTACGACACCAAGTACGCCGCGCTCTACTATCCCTGGATCGAGACGGGCGACATGGTACGTGGCAAGGGCGTTGTGCGCGTTCCGCCTTCGGGCCACATCGCTGGCGTCTATGCGCGTAGCGACGCCGAGCGGGGCGTACACAAGGCTCCAGCCAACGAGGTGGTGCGCGGTGCTACGGGGCTGCCCATCCAGATCACTCGCGCCGAACAGGATAGCCTCAACCCGATCGGCATCAACTGCATCCGATCCTTCCCAGGGCGTGGCCTGCGCGTTTGGGGCGCTCGCACCCTCAGCAGTGATCCTGCCTGGCGCTACATCAACGTGCGCCGGCTGTTCAACATGGTTGAAGAGTCGATCGAGCGGGGGACACAGTGGGTCGTGTTTGAGCCGAACGACGCCGACCTGTGGGCACGGGTGCGCCGCGATGTGCGCGCCTTTCTCAAGACCGTGTGGTCGTCGGGGGCGCTGTTCGGGGCTTCGCCCGACGAAGCCTTTTACGTCAAGTGTGATGAGGAACTCAACCCACCCGAAGTGCGCGATCTGGGCCAGCTGATCATCGAGATCGGCATTGCGCCAGTCAAGCCGGCTGAGTTTGTCATCTTCCGTATCAGCCAGTGGGCCGGGCCATCGGCCGAGTAGCTGACTCGTGGCGCATGAGCGCGGCGATTGAGGAGGAACACAGATGGGTGAGCGTCAGGACCCATTGGTTGGTTTTCACTATGCCATTGACGTGCAAGGCAAGATCCGCGGTTACTTTACCGAGTGTAGCGGCATCGGCTCAGAGCACGAAGTCATCGAACACAAAGTCGTCGACGAAAAGGGCCGCGAGGTCATCATGAAGCTCCCTGGACGCCTCAAGTGGGAGAACATCACTCTCAAGCGGGGCATCACCAACAATATGGACATCTGGGATTGGCGCGACGAGGTTGTCCGCGGCAAGGTGGATGATGCGCGACGCAACGGCTCGATTATCATGTTCGATCAATCGCTCAAAGAGGTCGCGCGCTGGAACTTTGAGCGAGCGTGGCCGGTCAAGGTTAGCGGACCGGCGGTCAAGGCTGACAGCAACGAGTTTGCGATCGAGGAACTGGTGATCACGCACGAGTATCTGTATCGCGCGCCTTAAGGCTGGCGGCTGAACCATGCAGACCGAATTCACGTTCCGCCTGCCCTTGGGCTATCAGGACGGCGCTGGCCAGGTGCACCGAGAGGGCTCGATGCGCCTGGCGACGGCCATAGATGAGATCGCGCCGCTTGGCGACGCGCGCGTGCGCGCAAACGAAGCCTATCTCTCCGTGCTGTTGCTCGCGCGGGTGGTCACACGGCTGGGATCTCTTCCGACGGTGACCACCGAGGTCATCGAGGGGTTGTTCTCGGCCGACGTGGCCTTTTTGCAGGCGCTCTATCGGCAGATCAACCTGACCGGCGGTTCCGTGGTCGAGGCCGTTTGCCCGCACTGCGGCCAGACGTTTGAGGCGCTGCTCGCCTCGTCCGAACCATGATCAGGTGACATGAGATCATGTGCTGTGAGTAGGATGGGCTGATGGAAGTCGAGGCGTATCCGGCCTTTCGGTTTGCCGTGCAGATCGAGGGCGTCACTGAGGCCATGTTCACCGAATGCACCTTGCCGTCCCTCGAGGTAGACGTGCGCGAGCAACTCGAGGGCGGCTATAACGATGGCACGCATCTCTTGCCAGGGCGGGTCAAGCGCGGCACCGTGGCTCTCAAGCGTGGCGTGGCCCGGCAGAGCGCGCTGCTGCGCTGGTACAACGAAGTGATGCAGGGGCAGATCGCCAAGAGCCGTCGGCAGGTATCGGTGCTCTTGCTCGACTCGCTTGGCGAGACGGTGCTGCGATGGGATTTCGTCGGAGCCTATCCAACCAAGTGGTCGGGTCCTACACTCAACAGTGGCAGCAAAGAGCTGGCCGTCGAGACGCTCGAACTGGGCTTTGAGAATGTGACGGTGGGGTGACTGTGACCGAGCGAACGGCAAAGGTAGACGTGGTAAGCGACCTGGCTCACGAGGTGGCCGGTCGGTATGCGCCAGCGAGGCTGCTTGTGGGGCTGGGCTCGACGGGCCCAGTGCGCCTACGGCCGCAGGTGACGCTGCGCCTGAGCGAGCCGGCACCTCCGGCGATTCCTGGCGAGGCGCAAGAGTCGCCCGTAGCCACAGAGTCCCTGACGACACCAGATAGGTCGGCGGTCGCTCCACCCGAGGTATCTACAGCCAGCCAAGGGCGTGCCTGGTATGAGCGGCCGTGGCCGTTCACGGTGGAGCAGGTACAGGCCGCCCTCGAGCAGCCGAAAGTATCCTCACCTGAGGCCATCGCGGCGTCGCAGATTGTGGCTGAGCCGACGCAATCGGCCGCTGAACAACCATCGCATTCAGGCCCAGCGCCAGATCGCGAGCTGCTGCCTGGCGCCGCAGAGTCGGCCCCACAACAGGGGGTACCCCCTCGCCGTCGACGCGCACAGGTCGACGAATTGTCTGCGACAGTCACCGCAGTTGCCGAGGATACCCCGTCTCATAGAGCGCCTCGCGCTGAGTCAGGCCGTATAGACGATGAGATGGTTGCCCCTGCCAGTACGGCCGAGCGGGGGCCGGTCGCCGACGCACACAGACCAGCCACTGAGGCCACGCGGCCCGCAGCAGCAATCGCGCGTCGCCAGCGAGTCGATAGCGCGCGACCAGATGCACCTGCTGATGTGATGCCGCCGCGAGCAGCAGCGCCCGCGCCAGCCAGCCAGGCCCCGAACAAAGACGCGATCGACGCGACTGAAGACAGTGCCATGCAAGTACCCGAACCTCTCGCCCGGCCGGCGAGAGCCTCGGAGCCAGTCGCGCCGCCGATTGTCTCCAACGCATCCTCTGCTGATGCTGTGGTCGCGCAGAACATGCCCCTCATCGACCTATCCATCGCCCCCCCGCGTGTCGGGGGTGAATATGATGCTGGGCCGCGCCCAACTGGTGGCGACATAGAGACACGGCCAGCCGCGGAGTCACTGTCCGAGCCCGGTCGCGCTCTAGCCTCGCCGCAGCCCACAACCATGGTCCGCCCAAGGGCGCCGCTGCTACCATCAACGACAGCTGAACCGCGCAGCAGCGAGGTGGCCCTGACCTTAGCGGCCGTGCCGCCCGTCGGCGAGCCGCCAACCTCCTTTCTGCCTCCCACAGCGGCGGCAGACGCTACCAGTAGATCGGTGCCCGCGGCTGTGAACGGTCCATTGCCCCTGCAGCGCAGGGCCGTGCAGCGTAGCGATGTCGCACAGCCTCTGGATCAAGCCGAAAGCCTGCCGGAGCGTCATTCTCAGGCTGAAAGGCCCACAGAACCTCTGGACAGACCACCCGCAGGGCCACCTGTGTACGACCTCAGCGCGCGGTACGAGGCGGCCCTGGACGCCTATCGTGCCGTGCGCGCAGGCCAGACAGAGCCGTCCATCGAGGCCGCCTCAGCGTCGCCGGCCATAGCCTCTGAGAACTCAGGTGGCTCGATGGTGCAGCGAGTGTCTCTCCGGTCAGAGGATGCCGCTTCCGCCTCGCTGCTCGAGCCCTCGGCTCATACCGAGCCGGAGACTCTGGGTACCGCCATCCCGACCTTGTCTCTGGTGCGACCTCTCGCGCGGGCTGGCGCTGCGGTTGAGCAGGCCCCATCGCCGCAGATGGCGCCAGCAGAAGGCGACCGCAGCGTGCAGCTACAGCGTGTGCAGCAGCCTGTCGCGCTCGAGCAGGCGCATGTTGGGGCCAGAGTGATCTCGACGCCGCCGATGGTCAGCGAACCGTCGAGGAGCAAGCACGCCGCACCTGAGGCATCTGCCGGTGGCGATGTGGTTCTGCAGCGCGCAACGGTCACGGCCCCAGAGGGACAGGGCGAAGCGAACACGTCTGGCGCGCAGGCTGGGCCTCCTCCAGCGGCCGAGGTCAATATCGACCGCCTTGCAGAGGAAGTTATGCAGCGTCTGCGCCGTCGTCTACAGATCGAGGCCGATCGCCTCGGCCGGCCAGGTTGGCGCTAGGAGGGATGCAGAGATGCCTACCACTCGCGGCGGCCTCGAGCCCGCTACCATTACCAACAAGACCACGGGCGAAATCACGGCGTGCATGTTCAATCCGTTTGAGTACACGATCAGCAAGCAGAATCAGTACGAGAACGCCGAGACCAAAGGGCGGAACATTCCTCGTGTACGCTTTCGGCAGGGTGGCGCCCAGACGCTGGGGCTCAGGCTGCTGTTCGACACCTATGCCGAGGCCAGCGATGTGCGGGCCGTCACGGGTACGCTATGGCGCATGATGATGATCGATGAGGATCAGGCTGATAGCCGTACCGGCAAAGGAGAGCCGCCACACTGTGTCTTTCGGTGGGGCAGGTTCGAATTCGAGGCCGTGATCACCCGCATGACAGAGAAGACGACTCTCTTCTTGCGTGACGGTACGCCGGTGCGCAGCGAGGTTGACATTGCCCTGCAGCAAGTGATCGATGAGGAAGAGCATGCCGCAACCAACCCCACATCGGGTGGTGGTGCCGCCTATAGGACACGCCTGGTACTGGCCGGCGATCGCCTCGACCTGATCGCCTTTGACGTGTATGGCGATGCCACCCGCTGGCGTCTGTTGGCCGAGGCCAACGCCATCACCGATCCGC
>JAAYDS010000290.1 GCA_012729155.1 Chloroflexota bacterium
CCCAGCCGAGGCATCAGTTGAGACCTCAGACCTCGCACATATGTCTACTACGAGAACTGGGGCAGATGCGCCGCCTGAACGCGCAGCAGCTCGTGGGCAAGTTGTTCGGCCACCTCAATCGAGCGACAAGCACCATCGAGGATCAACGCCTCAACGAACTTGGTGGTCGAGCCTTCCAGAGCAGCCTCGACCACCGTGTCGACCCATGCCAGCCGCGTCGCCAATGTGCCGACAATGCCTGCCGGTAGTGCTGGCTGCGTGATCGGTCGCAGGCCGGCGCCATCGGCCACTGCCGGCGACTCGACGATCGCGCCTTGGGCCAGATTGGGCACTTGCCCCTGGTTGGGCAGGTTGGCTGAGTAGACGCGACCTACATCCTGGCGGATGCTCTGCACGATTTCGATCACCTGCTCGTGCTCACCACCGATGCTCTGGAAATAGTCCTCACTCAGAGGCGCGTCAGACAGCGCGAGTGATCGCATCTCCTCAAAGATGCGATCGCCCGAGGCAATCGTGCCTTCGAAACTAAAGGCGTCCACGCCCAGTCGGTGCCCATAGTACTGACCGTCTGCAAAGAACTGGGGGAAAAACTCGGTTACGTGCCTGTCCATGGCCGCCGGGAAACCGCCAAACAACTCGAGAAGGTGCCAGCTGAAGGGTGCAAACTCGGCAAATGATGAGATCTCATCTTCACGCGCCGACTTGCGCTCTGCAGCAATCTGGCGCAGCCTCGGCATGGCATCCTGTCCGTTGACGCGCACATCGACGAACCAGGTGAGGTGGTTCATGCCCACGGCGCTGTAGCGTAACGCCGACACCCCCACCCCGAGCGCGTCGGCCAGGTAGCGCGCTACGCCGAAAACGCCATGGCATAGTCCCACAATGTTTGCGCCAGTAGCCTTACGCACGGCCCGACAGACGGGCGCCATGGGATTGCCATAGTTGAAAAAGAGCGCATCGGGCGCGAGATCGACCACATCGCGAGCGATGTCCACCATCGCGGGAATCATGCGCAGCGCTCGAGATGTGCCGCCTGGCATCACCGAGTCGCCTACTGGCTGATAGATGCCCCATCTGCGCGGCACCAGCACATCCTGTTCCCAGGCACGGCGCCCGCCAACGCCAATGGTGCAAATGACGACGGTCGCACCGCTCAACACCTGCCGACGATCTGTGTCTGCAGACAGCTTGATCGGCGCCCCTGAAAGCGCCACCATCTTGTGGGCCAGACGCTCGGCCACCCTCAGGGCAGCGGCGTCGATATCGACCAGAGCCAGCTCGCAGGGCTCCCCCTGCCGGATCATGTCGGCCATCAGCCCACGCGTAAACATAGCGCTGCCGGCGCCGATCAGCACATACTTTTCCACCTGGGTTCCTCTTTTCAGTGCAATCGATCGGTGGAGATCACATCGCCAGGGGCCGTAGTCACATCGTAGATGGGCATGTTGCTGTCGTCGCTCGCTGCCAGACTTACCTCATCATGCCGAGGCTGCTGTTCGAACTCGGCCAAGCTCAGCACCTGCTCCCATTGGTTCACTGGCACCAGGAGCGCCTCAGCAAAGAACTGGACAACATAGGCCTGCCCATCGACCTCGATGGGCACCTCTTTCATAAGCGGCCCCAGAAGTCCACGCTCACGAGCTGCATCTGCCAACGCTGTGCCACGCGTTGCTGGCAAAAGCGCCTCGCCGGCCAACTCTCTGAGCTTGCGCCGTAAACCGGCTACGCTGGTATGTCGTCGTGCGCGAAACTCGGCGACCCACTGCTGCACCTGCGGAATGACCCAGGCCTTTTGCACCTGCAGCCCGGGGCAGGTCTTGGTTGAGAAATCGCGGTGGAAATTGAGCTTTTCTGGGGGCAAACCGATACGCTCATGCAGAGCGCCCAATACGGCCACGGTGTTCGTCCACATGGGGCCATCGGGCAGAGCCGCGTCAAAGTTGCCTACCATCTCGATGTGGAGTGAATCACGGTTATGGCCAGCCACCCCGACGCCATCATAATTGAGGTCTGAGAAGAGCCAGATGCCATCATCTGCGACAAAAACGTGCGGGCCAGCTGTCCAGCCTTCATGCCATCGCCCTTGCTCGTCCACCCAGCGCTGGCGCTCATAATAGGCCTTCATACCCAGGATGGTCGAGAGCCCATTCCAGGTTTCGCGCGTAGGCCGCCAGGTGTGGTGCAAAAAGATCCGATTGGGCAGCCCCAGAGGAAAAGTCAGGGCGTCCACATGATCGACGAATTCGTCAATGGTGAGGCAACGACCATCGATGACCATAGGCGCCTCTTTGATAACGCCCCCGCCTCCATCGTACGCGTGGGCATGAGCCTTCTCATCGTGGGCTTGACCACGCAACCAGGAGCGTAGAAGGTCCATCTCTCCTCCCTTAGCCGTACCAGCGGTACTCGTGCTGCAGCGCCGCTCGGAAATCTGCGATAACATGGTCTTTGCCCTGCAGCGACCAGATATCCCCTGTGTGCCGCTCCCAGCGGTACAGAATCAATGAGCGGATCTTTTGCTGGGTCGGGTTGGCGTTCCAGCGGTTGATCTCGGCATATGCCTCTTGGACCCAACGATTAGGCTGATTGACCCATGCGATGTTCTGGTTGGTCTCGGTGATGTACACGGGCAGCGTACGCAGCACCGGCGGAATGGCCTGCATGTAGTCGATGTAGGTGCGGAACATACTGCGACGATGCTCAAAGCCCCAGCCCATACGCGCCTCGCTGGTGATGTTGGCAGGGTTGCCATCACGGGCATAGGTGTGGAGCGCGATACCATCTACCTCTCGGCCCAGCAGCGAGAGCATGTGCTGAAAGTAGACGATCCAGTCGCCGGTAGGATTCTCACCGTACTTGGTCTGGATATTCCAGGGGCCGATGGCCGCCGACACCACCTGATCGTCAGCATGCCCGGGTCGCGAACGGATCTCATCGCGGCACAGCTTAAAGCAGCGAGCGTACATCTGCGGCGTGATCACTTCGCCATGCTCCGGACCGCCGGGCCGCTCCACAGCCAGGTTAGGCTCATTGCCGATGACCCAGATGTGGCAACCCGAGGAGCGTTCGACCATATTGCCAACGCGTTTGGCAAACGCGGCATAGTACTTGGCGTTTGGCAGCGTGCCCCGCGGGTTGTAGCCGTGGTTGATGCGCACGATAACACCATAGCCCTGATCGCTTAGGTCGGCATAGTTGCGGCCGCTCCAATCGTTGGCGTTGGCGCCCACTTCGTCGGTGACGAGCACCCAGCCCTTACGGCCAGCCCACCCCATAAGGTGCTCACCTCCACGATCGTGCAGACCAAAGACGTAGGGAGATTCGCCCTTGCGCAGAGGCGTTACTGGCGTGCTCTTGGCGTTGGGGATGCGCAGCACCTGGCCCACCCGTAAGAGGTTCGGGTTATCTATCTCATTATAGGCAGCGATGACGGCAGACTTCGACGTCTCGCCATAGTAGAGCCGCGCCAGTTTGGCGAGACTTTCACCACTGGTGACCACATGCACAGCATAGCTGGTGCCCCAGTCTCCCAGCCAGGCGGCCAGTTCGGTGAGAATGACATCCTGCAGACCAGTGTTCAGGTCTGCCGCCCGCGCCCGGAGGCGTCGTGCCAGTTCTTCATCGACAGTGAAATCGATTCTGCGATCCGCCATGGCCGGCTACTCCTTGCTAGTGGGCGTCACTGGCCCCGTGTTTGTCGCAGTTTATGTGCTGCGTTTGCAGTCTGTCAACCTGTCCAGTCCCGCCATTAACGCAACACGCGAGCGTCGCCCACGCGACGCGTCACGCGACGACGATCCATGTCCTCCAGAAACGCCAGGGCATAGCGACGGCTGGCGTTGGTGAGATCACGGAACTGGGCAACGGTGATGCTGCCATGCTGAGCCACATACTCGCGAAGCAGCGCCTCCAGCCGGGCATAGGCGTCACGCGCAAAGAGCACATCACCGCTGACCCGCACCAGCTCGCCTGCTTCGATGAGATGCTGGAGCACTTGAGCGCCGACCTGCTCCTCTGCTTGTGCGGCAGAAGGCGGCGCATAGGGGGACGAGTCAAAATCTGCTAGCAGCGCCGCGGCCCGCTCGGCATCGGCCGCAGAAAGCACCACCTGGTGCTGCGACAACCAGACCAACGCCCCGCTCAGACAGATGTGTCCCTTGGCCACAGCCAACGCCAGCAGTTGGTCGGCATAGCCCGCTGGCAGGCGCGCCCGCGAGCGACACTCCTCAAGCGGCATCCCTTTGCGCAGAGGATGCTCGGCATGGAACGACTCCAGTACAGCTACGATGCGTCGGTAATAGCGCTCCCAGGCACTCTGCGAGAGCAGTGGTGTTGTATCACCGATCTCAACGCAGGCTTGATCTTGCCGCTCATCGAGTAGCACTGCCAGCCCACGATGGAGCAGCTGCTGCACGGCACCTCGAATGCTTTGCTCGTCGAGCCCGCAGTCAGCGATGAGCTGGCGCATCGACAGTGGCCCCGCGTCCAGTAGCTGCAACGCGATTTGGTCCGGCTCACCGCTGGCCAAGGCCGCCAGTCGTGCCAGCACGTCAGGCTGCCCACGACGATGCCTGCGGCGCGGGTTGGCGTCGACGATCGTCCCGCCGCCCAGGGTTTCACTGGGAGACGGCAGGCGCAACACAAAGCGATCGCCGCGAACGACAGCCATAGGCTCGCGCACCTGCACCTGGGCCCATCCTGACTGACCGTCGCGGAGTTCATCGGCGTCCAACAGGCGCACCCTGCCAAGCGAACGATAGGTGCCGACAAACAGCTCTACCTCAAGGTTCTGTCGAATGGGGAAGGGACACTGCGGTACGGTCTCCAGACGCACGTCCACCAACCGCGAGTAGCCAAGCCATCCTGGCGTGGTCAGCACCTGCCCGCGATGCAGCTCATCGAGTTGTACGCCCACCAGATTGACGGCCAGGCGCGTGCCGGGATCGGCCTCAGCCAGCTTGTCATGGTGCCGCTGTAAACCGCGCACCCTTGCCTTTATGCCATCTGGTGCGAGCTCAACCTCTTGACCGACGCGCAGCCGCCCACCCGTGAGTGTGCCTGTAACAACAGTGCCAAAGCCAGCAATGGTAAAGGCGCGATCGATGGGCAACCTCGGCCGGCCTGTATCGACGTGAGGTTTGAGGGCGCTGACAAGTCGCTCGAGTTCGCCTAGTAGCTCGTCTAGCCCTTGGCCCGTATGCGCCGACACAGGAACGATGTGGGCTGCCGCCAATGAAGTGGCCGATAGCGTTTCGCGCACCTCTTCAGTTACCAGATCGAGCCAGTCAGGATCATCGACGAGATCGGCCTTTGTAAGGGCTACCACGCCGCGTGAGACCCGTAACAGGTTCAGGATGGCAAGATGCTCCAACGTCTGTGGCATGACGCCCTCGTCGGCAGCAATCACCAGGAGAGCCACATCGATGCCGCCGACACCCGCCAGCATGTTACGCACAAAATCATGATGGCCAGGCACATCGACGATGCTGACGTCAGTACCCCCAGGCAGCGTGAGCCAGGCAAAGCCAAGATCGATCGTCATTGAGCGTCGCTGTTCCTCAGCCAGACGGTCAGGGTTAATGCCACTTAGCGCCTGCACCAAGGTGCTCTTACCGTGGTCGACATGGCCAGCGGTGCCAATGACGAACACTAGTCCTCCAGGCCAAAGTTGTCGCGCAACTCGCCCAGCATTCCAAGCGACGCCTTTTGCACGGTCTTCCAGAGCCCCTTGTTGACGGCTGCCGCGCGATCTTTGGTCTTGCCCAGGTCGTCGCGCAACTCGCGCAGGCGCTCATCAAGCTGCGCAAATCGGACGGCGGCGTCCTCGTGCAGTTTTTCCACGACGTCTAGGCGTGCGTCTTGAGACAGATCGAGTTCGGCCTGGCGCGTGTTGGTGCGTTCGAGCCGCTCGGCTTCTTGAGCCCAACGTCGCTGATTCTCGTTCTGAGAGTCACGCAACTCGCGCCGAACCTGCTCCTCACTGAGTCGCTGCATCTGTCGTAGGCGATCTTGCTGCTGCGAGATCTCTTGCGCCAAAGTCTGGATATCGCGCAAGGTGCCCCGGTTCTTTTCATGTTGATCGGCGTAAAACCGCATCTGATTTGACCACGTCTCGAGTTCTTGCTCAAAGCCTTCGAGTTTGCGGCCCCACTCGGCCAGTTGCTGCGCCCGTTCGCGATCGGCGAGGCGCTCGCGTTCTATAAGCTGATTCTGCTGCTCAGTGAGGTCTTCGCGTAGCCCATCGAAAGTACCCAGACGCTGCTCTAGCTTGCTCGCATTGGTGCTCAACGAAACCAGGCTGCTGCGAATCGCCTGTTGCGCCTGTCTGAGTTCTTCTAGCTCGCCATCTGACTGACGGATCTCGACCACCACTTTGCCGAGCGCATCCTGTAGCTGGCGCCGAGCTTCCTCTAGCTGTGCGTACTGCTTGTTGCCATGCTCAATCTCTTGCTGCAGTCGTGCCACCGCCTCAGACAGTCGCTGCTCGGTGGCCTGTCGCAGTGCCATGGCCTGCTCGAGCGGGGCAATGCGCTCCAGTTCAGCACGCGTCTCCTGAATCGCACGAGTATCCTGCTCGCGTTCCATCTGCCGCGTACGCAGCGATTCGGTTTCGCGCTTTTGCGCGTCCTGGCGCATCTCTGAGAGGCGCAGCACAATCTCATCACGAACGTGCTGAGCTGACTCTTGCGCTTCAGGGAGCTTGAGCAGTTCGGCCTGCATCTTGGCCAGCCTGTCCTCGAGGGCCATGATGCGCTGCTCCTGATCGACCATTCTGACCTGCTGCTTGTCGATGACATCACGCAGATCGTCGATGATGGACCTGGCGCGACGCAACTCATCGTCCATCCAGGATAGGTTCGGGCCGGTCTGTGTCTCAAGCATGTCGAATCTCCCTACGTGGATCCTGTTGCCGATCCCTGGCAGCAGCATGGCGGACCATGGGGCCATGCTGCTGCTCAGTTACGAACAAATACGACGGTCCCCATCTCAGCCCAGTTGTACAGCCATTCAGCGTCGGCCGTATCGAGGACGATGCAACCGAATGAACAGCCCGTGCCCAATGCGCCGCGCCAGAGCACCTGCGTACCACCACGCAACGGGTAGGCGTGAAAGCCGTTCTCAGAGCCACCCGCCCAGTAGATGCCCATCCAGTAGGGCATGATCAGATCCCACTTGCTGGCGTAGGCGTCTTGCTCAATCTTGCTCTGGATGGTGTAGCGGCCAGGCACCGTGGGAGACGAAGGCCGCCCAGTGCATACCTGGAAAGACTTGATCACGGTGCCATTCTCGTACACTTCACAGATGCGTGTGGTCAGGCTCACCTCGACACGCGTCGGCGGTGTGATGATGGCGGCCGTCTTGGCGGCGCCATCGAGGCAGTCCTGGTTGTCAGCATCATAGCTGAGGCAAGCGGCATACTGCTTCTCGGCCTCAAACCAATCTTGCTGCTCTAACGATAGGTCACCAAGACGATCGTGGCTATCCGCCAGCAGCGAGGGCGTGTCGCGGAACTCGGGATTACGGCTATGCACTGCGGAGAGCACATCAATGGCCGCCTGCCACTGCTGTGTCTGGTAATGCGAGAGGCCCTCGCGGTACCGCTCGAGATCATTACGCGTGCGCTGCAGGTCTCCGTTCGAGGCGTTGGCTTTGATGGCACGATCGAGGTCGGCCTTGGCCTGCTCGAGCTCGTTGCCATCGATGCTCACCTTGGCCCGCTCATACAGGGCCTCGGCAAGCTGCACCTGGGCACGTTCGTTATCTGGTTCCAGTTCCAGAATGGTCTCTAGCGCCCGAACTGCACTGCCATAGTCGGCCTTGGTCCACGCGATATCGACCTTGACCCACTCTTGCTCCACGCGGCTGGCCATGGTTGGCGTGGGGGTGGCGTCTACCACCAGCGTCGGCAGAACCATCGGAGTAATGATGATCGGCGGACGGTTGGCCCGCGCCACACCGATGATCAACAGAAAGGCGATGGCAGCGA
Organism: Chloroflexota bacterium; assembly: GCA_012729155.1. Taxonomy (GTDB): domain Bacteria; phylum Chloroflexota; class Anaerolineae; order UBA1429; family UBA1429; genus JAAYDS01. The sequence goes on from JAAYDS010000290.1 coordinate 7,988, forward strand.
TGCCCAATACCGAAACCAGATACACCCCAGCGCCGTGCAGCCTGGCAGTAGCGCCGGCTACCGCCTCTGAGGTCCATTGTCGTGCACCGTCCCAGCTCTGACGCACGCCCTGGCCGGCCTCTTGCGCCACATCGCCCAGTTTGGCGGCCCCGACATCAGCCTTGCGCTTGCGCCGTGGCTTGGGTTGCTCTGAGGCAAGCGGCGCCGCCGCTATCATCTCTGCCTCCGGCACACCTTGACCACCACTGGCGCGGTACTGCTCGAGCGCCCAAGCACGAGCCTGCTTGAGACGTTCGCTTTCGGGCACAAAGAGGCTAGCCTCGCGAAGCAGCCGCAGGCGTTGCTCATCAGTCTCTGCCACGTAGGCCATCCAGAGCCAAGCATCTTCATAGTCTGGCATCTGGTGGATGATGCGCTTGAAAAGGGCCTCCGCCCCACTGCGATCGCCCCGTTGATATAGCTGTTTGCCGTCTTCCAGCTGCGTCGCAGCGGCCTGCCAGCCCGGCCGTTCCAGGTTCGTGCTATCCATCATGCCCCCTGTAAGCGACTGCGTAGAGCAGTTCGATCCGTATGTTCTGGCGACGATGCGATCATTATATGAGACCATCGACACGCCCGCAAGCAGTGTGAGGTTCCAGTTATCTATATACTAGGTATTCTCAGTATTCACTAGAC
>JAAYDS010000291.1 GCA_012729155.1 Chloroflexota bacterium
GCCAGGGCATTGAGCAGCGTCGACTTGCCTGCACCCGATGGGCCCACCAGTGCAACCACCAGCTTGCTGCTCCACGAGGCGGTCATCTGCTCGAACTGCTGCTGCACCCACGCGATCTCGGCCAACAACGGTTTGGCAGGGCGCCAGTCGCTGGCGCTCGCGAGGCGGCTCTGTAGCAGCGCCAGCTCCGCCGTCATGCCAGCCAGGGCGCCCGTGCTGCGCAATGCCAGCCGGTCATGATCGGTCCACAGGGCGGGGCTATCCATCCTCTGCCTCCAGGTGGCGCAACGCCTGTTGCAGGCGCTGCAGGCGTGCATCGTCAGTATGGGGCAACGCGCTCAGAGTCCGCGTAACGGGCGCGGCCACAGTATCCGCCAACAGAGCCACAACGGCATCGGTGCGGTTCCGTAACCAGAGCCTGAACACCGGGGCGATCATCTGCTGCAACTGTAGGCGATCTTGCTCGCTCAACCCAGCCGAGGCCGGAATGGATAGCAGCGCCCACAGGTCATTGACGCCAAACAGCCCCTCGAGTTGGATCAGCAGGCCAGTGCCGCCGGCGGCATCCGCGGTCAGCAGGGTGTAGGTGACGCCCAGCAGGGGCGGCAACGCCGACAGCGAGGCAAAAAAGGCCTCGCGCAGCCGCTGCCGCCAGCCCATGTCATGGCGGAAGGCCAGCACCGAGGCCGTTAGCTCTCGCTCAATGTCGCCCGGCAGCCCCACCAGCGAGCGCGCCGCCTCGCGCAGGCGGGCTGAGGTGCGCTCCCAGTCTTGCTGCATCAGGGCCGCCTCTTGCTCGCGTACGACACCAGGGGCAGGCACATGCAGGTTGTAGCGGCCATTGCCCAGCGCCTCGAGGGTGTATGGCATGGGCCCCTGGGGTTGAGCTTCTTGCAGCTCTGTCAGCAGGGCATCCTCGTGCGACACGGGCACGATCAGGTGGTCGTCGAGCAGTCGGTTGCGCAATTCGTTGGCGGCCAGCAGCAGCCCCTGCGTCACTGCGTCAGAGAGGTCGGGGGGTGGTTCGGCACGCTCGCGCAAGCCCAGCACCTCGGCACCGCGGTGCACCGCGGCCCGCGCCGCGCGAATGGGCGCACCTACGATACGGCCGGTACGCCGCATGGCGCGCACATAGCCTGGGCTGGTGGCCAAGAAAACGCGGGCGGCCATCGTCACCGCTTCGTTGACCGGGAATGCCTTCAGCGCCTCAATGCCCTGCAGCGCCATCAGGTGCTCCAGCGCTTTGGCATACACCTCACTGCCGTTCACTGATGCCTGCAGCTGTTGTAGATCGGCGGTCGCGCCGTCGCGGATTGCAGTCAGGTCGCTGGCGAACACCTGCCGCTTGACGGCGGCCACGTCGAGATCGGCCAGCAGCGTGGGCAACGAGCGCCCCTGCGATAGCGGGCCAACGGGCAGCGGCTCGGGCCGCGCCTTGCCCTGTGCCACACGGTCAGACTCGTGAACACGGTACACGCCCACTACCTGGGCGGGCCAGCCCTCTCGGGCGCCATACAGTCTTTGCGCCACATGCTGGCAGTGCTCGAGCACCACTTCATCTGGCGCTGTTCGCGAGATGCGGTATACCAGCACCATGGCCCGTCCGCCGATGCCACCCACGACGTCGGCCATGAATTGCAGATTCGACAAGTTATTGTAGACGGCGTTCGTAAAGAGATAGACGATCACCTCGGCGGTCCGCAGGATGGGCTCGGCGCGCTCGCGGTTGACCAGCCGGTCGCCCTCGCCGGTGTCGAAATCGGGCGTGTCGATCAGCATGAGACCTTTGGGCAGGGCCGGTGCGGCGGCATAGAGCGGCGGACCAGGTTGTGCTGCCTGCTCCGGCGAGCGCCAGCGCTCGGGCTGAGCCGGTAGCCGGTGCAGCAGCGCGGCGGCGGTCTCACCGCTCGCCAACACCTCTGGGTGTCCGGCCAGGATGACCCGTTGCGTCAGCCCGGCGCGAAGTGCTACCTGTGAGAGCTCTCGGCCTGCCAGGGCATTGAACAGGCTCGACTTTCCTGTAGAGCCGCCGCCGCAGATGGCTGTCAGCAGCACAGGGATGTCGAAATCGAGCGCAGGCAACACGCTGCGCACGAGGCGCTCGAGCCAGGCTGGTCTCTCGGGCAGCCCGACGGCGGCTGCCAAAGAGGGATAGTCGTCGCGCAGCGAGCGCAGACTATCGCGCAGGGTGAGGGTAGCGACGACTGGTCGAGAGCGGCTCTTGAACATGACGCCAGTATAGGCCGCCCCCGACCCGGTGCAAGGGCTCTACCTCGCGCTGACCATGGCCTGGGCGGCGGCGCGCACTGTGTCGACTTTGTAGGCAGCGTTCCAGCGGTTGATGGCGATCAGGTCAAAGCGCCGGGCGCGCACATGGCCCAGCCAGCGCTCCATCTGCTCCAGGCAACTGATCATGCCTCCGCCCGAGCCGCCTGCTGCGGCTATGCAGATGATCGGCTTGTCTGCCAACGCGCTGTCGTCTCCACAGGGCGCCTCGCAGCGACGCAGGCGGTCGGTAAACGCCTTGAGAGATTCGCTCATCTCGCCCCAGTACACAGGTGTGACGAAAACGTAGGCATCGGCCTCGCGCACTGCCTGATGGAGGGCCTGAAAGTCGTCCTGAATCCCAAAGCACTCATGATGGGGTCGGCAGCCGCCCCAGCCGTCTTTGCACTGGTTGCAGCGCGCAATAGCCTTGCGAGCTATGGGCTCCAGCGTAGCCTGGCCGCCAACAGCTTGTATGCCCTCGGCGGCGGCCCGTGCACATGTGGCCGTAAGGCCCTCGTCGTTGGGGCTGGCCGAGATGATGAGTACCTTCATAGCTCCCCTCCTCATGGCGCCATATGACGATCTTGGCTATTCTAGAGGCGAGGCAGGCCGTCTGTCAACGCGAGGAACATGCTCATGCCAACCTGGTACCATGGATCGCCGCTCGAACTCGACACGCTGGCCACCGGCAGCACCATCACCACCGACCGCGAACTGGCGAGGCTCTTTTCGCACAAGCCTACGCTCGTCGTGTGGGAAGACGATGGGCGCCGCCGCCACGATGGCACTGTTGTTGGCTATCTGTATCAGATCGACGAGCCGGTAGCCGTAGAGGATGTGCAGCCGCACCCGCGCTCGTCAATGCCGCCAGACGCCGAATGGGTAACAAATCGGCCTCTGCGCCTGCGTTTGCTGAGCGTGACAGATGTGCGGGCAGGCGAGCGTTTGACGACGGCAGAGGTGGCGGCACTGCGTCGTCGAGTTGATGGGCTCTAGCGTGAACCTCTGTTTACAGCGTGGTAGCCGCCCACTATAATATCGCCATGAGCGACACGGATGCTCCAGGCCAGATAGACGCTCGGGGGGGGCTGGGCCAGGACGAAATCGCCACGGCCGTTCTGCGCACCCTGCTCTATGCTGACGTGTTTGGGTATCCGATGACGCTTGAGGAGATCCACCGCTATCTGGTGGGCGTCGCTGCTACGCGAGAGCAGGTGGCCGCGGCGCTGCACGGGCCGCTCCTCGGCCCGCGGCTTGTACATGAGCAGCCCTATTATGCGCTGGCCGAGCGCGATCTGCACTTTGCTCAGCGGCGCGAGCGTGGTCAGGCCAGCGGCGTTCTTTGGCCAATGGCCAGACGCTATGCTCATCTTTTGGCCATGCTGCCGTTTGTGCGCATGGTGGCCGTCACCGGCTCTCTGGCAGTCGATAACCCTCGCGCCGTCGCCGATGACCTGGATTATGTGATCGTGACGACCTCTGGCCGCACTTGGCTGGTGAGACTGCTGGCCGTTGCTCTGGTGAGGATCGCGCGGCTGTGGGGCGTCGACCTGTGCCCCAACTATGTCATGGATAGCCACCACCTGGGCATGACCGAACGTACGCTGTTTACAGCGCACGAGCTTACGCAGATGGTGCCCTGCTATGGGCTCGATATGCACGCAAGGCTCTTGGCTGCCAATGGCTGGGCTGAAGCGTTTCTGCCCAACGCGGTAGATGCGAACTTGAGCTGTTGCATCGGGCTGCTGCCGCTGGGGCGTGCCCTCAAGGGGCTGGCAGAATGGTTGCTGGGTGGGCGCCTGGGCGATCTGATCGAGCGACGTGAGCGCCGCCTCAAGATCGGGCAGCTCTCAAGTGAGGCGGTAAACGCGGGCACACTGGCTGCCTGCTTTGGCGAAGGGATCTGCAAGGGGCATATGCACGACTATGGTCGACGCATCCAGAGCGCCTATGAGGAGCGGTTGCGCGCCGCCGGCCTGGCGCCTATTCAGGTTGATGAGTGAAGGAGTAGATCAGGATGGCGGTTGACGTGCTGCTCTGCCATGCGTTGGTGTTGGCGCGCGATCCCGTCGAGCGTCGTTTGATGACGCCTTACTTTCCGCTGGGCATCCTCTACTTGGCTGCCACTCTACGCGAGGCAGGCTATGCCGTAGCGCTTTACGATGGGTGTTTCGAGCCTGATCTGGAGAGCTTTGAGCAGGCACTCGACGTCCACCAGCCGCGCCTGGTGGGCATCACTGCGTTGAGCACGGTGCGCGCTAATACGCTCGAGCTGGCAGCGCGCGCTCGCCGCCGTGGGTTGCCGGTGATCGTTGGCGGCTCAGACCCCACAGGGCGGCCCGAGCACTATCTCGTGCAGCGCGAGGACGGCTGCTACCTGGTTGATGTGGCCGTGGTAGGTGAGGGCGAAGAGACGCTCCTCGAGCTGTTACCCGCGTTGCTGGATGCACAGGAGACGCGCCCTCTGTCAGAGATACCGGGCATTGCCTACCGCCGCGATGGCGAGCCGATACGCACCGCGCCACGCCCGTTGCGGCGCGAGGTCGATGCCATTCCGTTGCCGGCGCGTGATCTGGCCGATCTTGACGCTTACCAAAGGGCCTGGAAGACAGCGCACGGCTATTCGTCACTGTCGATCATTGCCTCGAGAGGGTGCCCGTTCGAATGCGCCTGGTGCCAAAAGTCCGTCTTTGGGCGTTCTTGCCGCCTGCGCCATCCCGAGGCGGTGGCCCAAGAGCTGGCGCTGTTGCGCGACACCTATCAGCCGGATCAGGTGCGCATCGTTGACGATGTGGTCGGCATTGATCGTCGCTGGGTGCGCGCCTTTCGCGATGCAGTGCTGGCGCGCGGGCCGGTCGTCCCCTTCGAATGTCTCTCTCGGGTGGATCTTGTTGATCGCGAGGTGCTCACCTGGCTGCAAGAGGCGGGCTGTGTGCGCATCCAGTTCGGCGCCGAATCCGGCTCGCAGAGGGTGCTCGACGCGATGCACAAAGGCACGCGCGTCGAACAGATTCACGCCGCGGCGCAACTGTGCCACGAGCTCGGCATCGAAACCTACTTTTTCATCATGGTAGGCTACCCCGGCGAGGAGTGGAGCGACATTCGCGCCACGGTGCGACTGCTCAACGAGACCAGACCAACCCAGTTCAGTTCGACTATCGCCTATCCACTGCCCGGTACGCCTTTTTACGATCAGGTGCGCGACCAGCTCGTGGATGCGCCAGACTGGGACTATACCGGCGAGAACCGCATGATGTATCGTGGCCGCTACAGCACCCGCTTCTACCGCTGGGTGCAGCGGCTTTTGCAGCATGAGTGGCAGTGGGCCCGGCGACACTCAGCAGGCTGCCTGACACCACCAAAGCTCCTACGGCGTCTCGCTACTCTTTGGTTGACGCGTATTGTGGTGTGGGTCTTGCGCCTCGAGCCGGCCGAGAGGCGCCCGATCGTCGAGCGCATAGCCTAGGAGGTTACATGTACCGGCGTGCCTTGTTGCTGCTCCTGCTCTTTACTCTGGTGGGTTGCCAGGGTAGCCCTGCCGCGCCGGTGAAACTCTTGTCGATGGGGCATCACTTTCGCGAGACCAAAGCGGCTGTTATCTCGTCGCCCGCAGTGGCCGATCTTGACGGGGATGGCATCATGGAGATCGCCGTTGGCTCGTGGGACGGCTACTTTTACCTGCTCGATGGGCGGCTCAACTCGCTGCCGGGCTGGCCAAAGTACAGCCCCCGTGGTTTTTTTGCCTCGCCGGCGCTGACAGACCTCGATGACGATGGCGAACTCGAGGTGCTGGTCTCATCAGAGGCGGGCAAGCTGCATGCCTGGAACAAGGACGGGTCAGAGGTGCCTGGTTGGCCTGTCTCGCTGGGGTACCGCTCCTGGTCATCGCCGACGGTGTTGCCCGATGGGCGCGTGGCCATCGGTGGCCTGCGCCAGACCATGGTGTACGAGCCCGATGGGAAGATGTCGCCAGGCTGGCCGCAGCCACACCCCAACTGGGCAGATGCCACCGTTGCAGCGGGGCCAGACTTGCTGGCAGTGACAACCCTGACGACCGGCCACGACACAGGCGGCGCCCTGGTCGCGTGGCATTTCGATGGCAGGCCCTATCCCTGGTCGCCACGGTTGCTGGACCAGGATTCAGACTCGTCGCCCGCCATCGCCGATCTGGATGGCGATGGCAGCCTCGAGATCATCTATGGCGATGATGCCGGCTACGTCTATGTAGTCGCGCTCGATGGGACTGACCGGCCGGGCTGGCCGCAGCGCACGGGCAGTCTCGTCGAGGCTTCGCCCGCCATCGCCGACCTCAATGGAGACGGCCTACTCGAGGTGGTGTGTGGTTCGTGGGATGGGCGTATGTATGTTTGGCAACACACCGGGCGGCTGTTGCCAGGCTGGCCGCAGGCTGCCGAAGATCAGTTCATCTCGTCGGCGGCGCTGGTTGACCTGGATGCCGACGGCAGGCCCGATATCGTCGCTGGCTTCAAAGACGGGCGCCTGTACGGGTGGACGCCCAACGGCGAGCCCTTGCCTGGCTTTCCCATCGACTTGGGACATCACGTCTTTTCATCGCCGTGGGTTGGCGATCTCGAGGGCGACGGCCGCGCCGATATCATCGTTGGGGCCAACAACGGCATCCATCTGCTGCGCGATGTGGGCAGCCTGGGGGCCGCGCCGTGGCCCCGCTTTCACCGTGACGCATACAACACAGGGCTGGTGCCATGAAACCGCAGCCCCCACCTGGTCATGCACCGCGGCCGTGGTGGGCGCTGGTGGCGCTGCTCATCGCGATGGCGCTGGGTGGCCTGGGGCTGGGGGCGGCGCTGGTGCTCTGGCAGACCGCCGCTGAGCTCGTGGAGCCGTACTGGACGCTACAGCTCTATGGCAGGCTCACCACGAGCAAAGAAGGCATCGAGGTGGCGACGGGCCCAGGGCATAGCGTGGTCCTCTACAAGGAGCCGAGGCCACACACGGGCAAGATCGCCTCTCTGCAAAAGGGTTTGATCTGGAAGGTCGGTGGCCAGCAGTTAATTGAAGAGGGGTACGGGTTCGGCGTGCCCATCGTTGTGGTGCAGGGACAGGCCCACAACGCACGCCACGCCTCGATTGCGCTCGAGCCCGTCGATGGCACGCTAACCGTCCGCAAAGTCTACACGATGGACACCGTTGATGCGCCGGTGCAGTTCATGCGCCGCAAGTATCGCCCGGTCGCGCCCATCGGTGAGGTTGCCGTCACCTACCGCCTCTCTGGCCCGGGCGTGATCGATGTCGAGGTCGACTTTACCGGGCTGGACGTGCCCTGGCAGCAGGCTTATCTCATGAACGAGCAAGGGGCGCGGGCCTTTCGGTTCTATCGCGATGATACCGGGCTGTTGCTAAGGGAGGATGAGATCGGCATCTGGGGCGAGACCACCGCCCTGCGCGGCTGTATGATCAGCCAGACGGCGGTTGCCCAGTTCTGCGTGGATGCAACGCCCGGTGGACGGCTGTTGTATGGCCGCGAACGTTACCTGCAGTGGAACTGGCGAGGAATCTACACACTCTCGTGGGCAGGGGTTGATATTGCGGTCGATGGCCCTGTCGAGCGCTATCGCTATCGCATCACGCTGCAGCCTGATGGGGCGGCGCCCTGATGTCGCGGCGCGATGCCATGGCGCTCGTGCTGCTGACCCTGTTGGGGGCCGCCCTGCGCTTTTGGCGGCTCGGTGCGCTGGCGCTGGTGGGCGATGAGGCGTACTACTGGCTCTGGTCGCGCCATCTGGCCCTGTCCTATTATGATCACCCCGCTGGTGTCGCTGTGTTGGTGCGCCTCTCTACAATGCTTGGCGGGTCCAGCGAGGCGGGCATCCGTTGGCTCAATGCGACGCTGGGGGTGGCTGCCATCCCACTGGCCTGGCAGCTCACGCGGCAGCGGGTGAGCACGCGTGCTGCCTGGGCCACGGCTGTGCTCATGGCGGTCAGCAAGCCTTTTGTGCTCATCTCGCGACACGTCTACCCCGATGCCCTGTTGTTGGCACTAGAGCTATTGGCGCTGCTTCTGGTAGATCGTGTCCTGACGTCAAAAGGCCGGCCAGCGTTGGGGCTGGCGCTGGGCGTGGGCGTCAGCGTGGGCATGGCGCTCGCCACCAAATACACCGCCTATCTTTTCGCAGGCGTGGTGCTGGCCTTTGTTCTGCTGGCGCAGCCGCGATTGGCCCGCGAGCCGCGTTTCTGGCTTGCCACCGGGGTGGCCGCGTTGGGGCTGGCACCAACGCTTTTGTGGAACGCACAACGAGACTGGGCCTCTTTCCGGTGGCAGGCGCAGCACCTGGGGCAGGGCGTGCTGTGGAACGTTGGCCCACTATCGCGAGCGGGCAACCTGCTCGACTATACGGGCTGGCCTGTAGTGTTGTTGGCTGGTTGCGGGGCGCTCTTCTGGCGTGAGCCACGCGCTCGCCTCCTGACGTTGATTGGCGTGGCGCTGTCGTTGGCAGTGCTCCTGAGCCCTGCTAACGCCCCACGCAGTTTGGTGGTGGCGTTGCCACTGTTGCTCGGCCCAGGCGTTGAGGGTCTTTGGCGACTGCTTCAGCACCGCGGTGTAGCGCGGCCCGCGTTGATCGGCTCGGCCGGCGCCCTGATCGCCCTGGCGGCGATGGCCGGGGGGCTGTCGGCGGCCACCATCCACCGCCACCTCGAGGCCGGGCCGTGGCCCTGGAGCGGCGCTGCCGAGCAGCGTATGGCGTTCGACGCCCAGGGGCTGCGAGCCCTGCGCACGTCTCTCCTAGACAACGGCGACACGATCGTGGCACTCGACTATTCATTGGCCGGGCAGCTCAGCTACTACCTTGGGCAACCAGTGGCCACCGCCTGGCCACAGTATGCCGAATGGGGCCTGGCCTCGCTCGAGCCGGCGTGGGTGGTTTCGGCTGGCTACATCGACCGTGACACCGTGTTGCGCGCTCTGAAGGCGGTCTATCGCACCGTATTGCCCCCAAGGCGGATCGTCGTCGATGGACGTGGACTGGATGTCTGGCGTGTCGACAAGCTGACGTCTACGCCTCAGCAGGCCCTGGCGCGGCTCGATCTGTTACGACTGGTGGATGAGGGGGGTGCCCCATGAACGGCGTGCGGGCGCTACTTGCGGCCCGTGGTGGGGCAGTGCGCATCGGGCGCAATGCCGTGTCTTTGGGCATCCTTCAGGTGGGGGGCAGCTTAGCCACCATGGCGTTGGCTGCCGTGTTGACGCGCCGGGTGGGCTTTGGCGGGCTCAATAGGACGCTGCTGGCCCTGAGCGCCGAGGCAATCGCAGCCGCCGTGGCCGATCTGGGCCTCAGCACCTATCTGATGCGCGAGTTTGCACGTGATGCCAACGCAGCTGAACGGCTTATCGGCCTGGCTCTGCCCGTCAAACTTCTCACCAGCCTGGCGGCCGCCACAGTGCTGGCCACTCTGGTGGGCGCCATCTTTGGCCCTCAACGCTGGCCGATGTTGGCGCTCGCGGCCCTGGCGTTGCCTTTCGAGGCGGCCATTGCCGTGACGATCGTCTGGCTAAAGGCCCGCCAAGAGATGCATGTATCCAGCGCCGCGCAACTGGCGTTGCGCTGGCTGTTCGCCGCTGGGGGCATCGTACTGCTTCTGCTGGGGCTCGATGAGCGGGCGGTTATCGCTACTTGGCCGGCAGCCAACCTGTTGGGCGCTCTCTGGGCCTGGCGTGTGCTGGTGAGGCGCGGCATCAAGCCGCAGTGGAGCCTGGCAACTGGCGCTGTGAGCCAGCTCTTGCGCTCTGCAACGCCCTTTGCGGTCACCAGCGTCGCGGCCATGCTCTACCGCCGGCTCGACCTGCTGGTGCTATCATTATTCCGTGGCGATGCCGAGGCTGGAGCTTATGGCGCTGCCTATCGCATGTATGAGCTGCTAACGCTGCCGACCGTGGCTCTGCTCGACGCCCTCTTCCCCGAGCTGGCTCGCCGGGCGGTGGCTGATGCCTCGCGGGCAGCCCTGCTGAGTGCCTATCGTTTGGGGCGTCGAGTGCTGCTATCGTTGGCCGGCGCCATCTCTTTGGCTACACTTGTGCTGGCGCCAACGGCGGTGCGCATCGTCTATGGGGCAGGTGCGCTGGCGAGCGATAGCGTTGCGCTGTTGCGCCTGTTGGCACTGGCACTGCCGCTTGCAGCTGGATACCTTCTGGCCGGTCATCTCCTGATTGTGCTGAACCGTCAGCGACGAGTGTCGCATGCGATGGTGGTGGCCACTATGGGGAGCGGTGTGTTTAATCTGCTGCTGGTGCCACGCTTTGGGCACTGGGCTGCGGTGGCCGTGTCTCTGTTGTGCGAACTGCTGCTCTTGCTGTTGCTGCGGTGGATGGTGCGGCAGGCATTGGCCGATCTGTCGCCTACGTTAGAGTCGCAGCGATGAGTGGCCCTTCAAGAGTGCTCATCGGTGTGTCACGGGGGCTATTTGTTGTGGCAATGGTGCTGTCCTATCTGACGCCCTCATGGCAGTATGGCACTTTTGCGCTGTGGCCACTCGGCACCCTGCACATTTTGCACTATGACTATGCGCCCGGCGCCCTGATGCTCTTGCCGCTAATGGTGGCCGCTACCTGGCTGTTGGGAGTGTTGTTGGGGCGACGCTGGCGCTCTTGGCGGCGCCCAGCCTGGTGGGTGGTGGGCCCCGCGCTCGGGTTTGGTGCGTTGACTGTGTTGCGCGTCTGGCCTGTGCACATTGCGCGCACGGCCTTTGTAGCCATCACCTCAGTCGGCTTTTTCTATGCCATCGGGCTCTACGCCCACACCGAGTTGCCCATTCGGCACCTGTCAGCGGCGTTGGCGGCGGTGATGGTGGTACAGGGCGTGCTGGCGGTGGCGCAGTTTGCGCTTCAAGGGCCGGTTGGTCTGCAGATGCTGGGTGAGTCCACCGAGTTGCCATCGGCGCAGGGCGCCCATGTGCTGCTGGTGGCTGGACGAAGATTGCTGCGTGCCCAGGGGATGTCGCCACACCCCAACGTGCTGGGCGGTTACATGGTCATTGGCCTGTTGGTGGTGGGGGGAAGGGTGTTAGCGACAAAGCACCGTCTCGAGCGAGGGCTTTTAGCTGTTGCCATGCTGGCAGGTATCATCGGTCTATTGCTCTCCTTTTCACGTTCGGCGCTGCTAGCCCTGTCGCTGAGTCTGATGATCGGAGCCTGTCTGGCGCGTCACTCGCTCAGCGGTAGTTTGCCGCTGGTGAGCAGGCGCTGGCTGTGGGCTGCAGCGGGGGGCCTGGGGCTGCTTCTCAGCGCTGTGCTGTGGCTACGGCTGAGTGGCCTGGGCAATCCTCTAGAACAGGCGTCGGTGCGCGAGCGCCTTGAGGACTATGGACTGGCGTGGACGTTGATCCGTGCTCGGCCGTTGCTGGGCGTGGGCTCGGGCTACTATATCGCGGCGCTGTGGGCTGCGGTGGGCAACCAGATGGGGCCCGACTTTCCTGGATTTCGTACAGTTCATAGCATCCCGCTTCTGGCGGCCGCAGAGCTGGGCGTCGGCGGCGCAGTGTTGTGGGTGGCCATGTTGTTGGCCCCGGCGGCCATGGGGATGCACAAGGGCGCTGTAGGGCGCGATTGGGAGCTACTCGGCCTCAGCGCGGCATTCCTGGCGGCCTTTGCAGCCACGCTGCTAGACGTGTATCTGTATCTGCCCACCGTGTGGTGGCCGGCGTTGATGTTGGGCTCTACAGTCGGCGCCTGGTCGCGCCATGTGTCGCAGAGGCCATATGATGCCTACTGAGCGTGACTTGCCGGCGTTTGAGCGCGCCGCAGCGACCTATGATGCCGAGACTTGCAGCAACCCAGCGATGGCCTATATGCGTGCCATCAGCCTGGCTACGCTCGAGCACGTCTTTGCGCCCGGCCAGCGGCTGCTCGAGATCGGCTGCGGCACGGGCCAAGAGGCGGTGGCGCTGGCGCAGCGCGGCTGCCACGTGCTCGCCACCGATACCTCGCCGGCGATGCTCGCCCAGGCTCAGACAAAGGCACAGGCCGCAGGCGTAGCAGGCCGTGTGCACACGCAGTTGGCCAGTGCCGCGGAGCTGGCCTCGCTAACGGGACTACCACTGTTTGACGGCGCCTACTCCTCATTTGGGCCGCTGAACGCCTTGCCCAACCTCGCTCCTTTCATGGCGGCGCTCGCTACGCTGGTGCGGCCGGGCGGCGCGGTGGTGCTCTCGGTGATGAACCGCTGCTATCCCCTGGAGATCGGCTGGTTCCTGGCGCATGGTCAGGTGCGTCAAGCGCTGAGGCGATGGCGTGGCGCACTGGCCTCGGTGTCCACGGGCTCTCCGGAGCAAATGTGGACCTACTATCACAGTGTGAGGGCTATGCGTCGTGCCGCGCGCCCCTGGTTCGCCCTGCGGTGGTGCCGCGCCTTGCCGCTGCTGCTGCCACCCCCGTACCTGGCCGATGTCTGGGGAGCCCATCCATGGTTGGTGGCCCAGCTGCGTGTGATCGAAGAGCGTCTCGCGCCTCACTGGCCCTGGAACAGACTCGGCGATCACTGGCTGGTCGAACTCGAGCGAACGGCGGTAGCCTCATCTAGGCTATTTGGCGGAATTCGCCAGGAACGCCCGGCCAAAGGGTTGACATCGGAGGAACGATCTGCTAGTATATTGGCACAGGGTCACGAGAGATTGATGTGATCCGACCCAGACATCTGGTTGATGGATGATGGGAGTGGGGAACCAAAGGTAGCGAAAAGCCAACCAGAGGAGCCCACGGCGAAGAGAACAGAGAGCGTAAGCTCGACGGAAACAGAGCCTAGCGAGTAGATCGGCCAAGGCTGATTGAAAGTGATCCAGTTGTCGTCTAGGGAGAAGACACTCCATAAAAACGATGCTAGGTTGGAGGGCGGAAAAACAGGTCACTTGTGGCCCTGCTCTTTGTCTCAAAACTGGCCGCCCGATCTGAGGGCGGCCAGTTTTGCTTGGCCTCACCGGAGGCCTGCCTGCGACACGCCGCCAGCCCACAGCGTTGGCGCAGAAGCAGCCGCCTCCATCGGCTTGGCCGTCAACCGCCTAATAGGGAGCTAACCCAGACGCGCCCGATCGCTCGCCTATGGCGTCGCTGACGCTCTCTCTGCCAATCCTCGGGTGGCAACCACCGGCACGATCTTGACCGCGTGCATGCGTGGCTGTTGACACTCACAATAGGCCGTATAGACTGACGGCAGTGCACGCACGCAACCGAGACGCGCCACAATGAATCTATTGATACCCCTCTTCTCGCCGGCTACCGGCACCTGGGGCGGCCTAACGAGGGCCGTTGCCGTAGCGCACGCTGCAGAGGCTGCAGGGCATCGTGTGGCCTTTTGCGCCTCTGGCTATCTGGCGAGTAATCTGCGGCAGCGCGGCTATCGGGTCTATCCCATGCCCGCGCCCACACTGTTTGGGTTGCCCCGTTGGTGTGCCGTGATCGTAGCACGCGTCATCGCCAGGATGGCTCAAACGCGTTGGCTGGGGCGGTTGCTGGGGTCGATCTGGGGTGTGCTGTTCTTTTCAGGGGCCATCGCGCCGCGCTATCTCGAGCGCCTTGTGGCGGCAGAGCTCCGCGCCGCCCGGGATTATGGCGCCGAAGCGGTGTTTACCGACCTGGACCCAGGGGCATTCATCATCGCGCGATCGCTCGGTCTGCCCATAGCCACTGCCTATGCCACGCCGATGGCGTCGAATAGCCACAGTTGGGCCTGGCATCGCACCCAAAGGGCGGTGGCGCCGCTGCTCGCTCACTGTGGGCTCCCTCCGCTAGATCCGGACGCTCTCTTTTTCGGGCCCGATGTGCTCAAGCTGGTGCCATCGATCCCCGAGCTAGACGGGGCCGATGCTAATGGCGACGATATTCGCTATGTTGGGCCGCTGCTGGGCGCCATCGAGCCCAGCCCCGCAGAGGCCTTTCAGCCCGAGCCCGGCCAACGCTACGTCTTTTGTTACATGGGCAGTGGCTCGGTCTCGCCATCGGCGTTGCGACGGGTATTGCCGGCCGTGTTTGCTGACAGCGATCTAACGTGTATTGTGGCCGGTCGGGCCGTCGGACGGCCGCACCAGCATGGCAATGTGCGCTACTGTACGTTTGTAGACGTGCGGGTGTTGCTGCCGCA
>JAAYDS010000292.1 GCA_012729155.1 Chloroflexota bacterium
CACTGACGCCCAGCAGCCCTTCTTTGACGCTGTTGGCGTAGGCAATGATGCCGCCCAGATAGTATCCCGAGCTGCCCGAAACCTGTGTCACCAGGTGCCCGATCAGCCCCCCCGTGCAAGACTCGGCTGTGGCCAGCGTGAGCCCCTGCGCCACCAGCACCTGGCCTACCGCCACGGCGGCGGCCTCGGCGCGCTGCCTAAGCTCGTACATGGGCCCCTCCCCGGTCGCCTGTTTGCCCTGATTCTACGGTGCAGCCTGCGTGTGTCAACGCAACGTTTGACAGCCACTGCCCCGCTGTCTATGCTGCGCCGGATCCCATCCCCGAGGTGCCGCGATGCGCGACAAGGCGCTGCGCGTGATCTGGACCCTGACTGGCTGCACAGCTTTGGCGCTCCTGGGCGATGCCACGCTCTACGCCGTGTTGCCCACCAACTATGCCGCTGTGGGGGTCACAGCCATGCAGGTGGGCTGGTTGTTGAGCATCAACCGTTTGGCGCGCATCCCGATCAACTTGCTGTCGGGCCGCTTGTGCACTCACTGGGGGGCGCGCTGGCCCTATATCGTTGGCGTTGGTGTGGGGGCGCTGTCGACGGTGGGCTATGCCCTGGCGAATGGCTTTGCGCCGCTGCTGGCCCTGCGCGCTCTCTGGGGCGTCTCGTGGGCGCTCCTGGTGGTGGCGGCCAACACGCTGGTGCTCCAGGTGAGCACCGAGGCCAACCGCGGGCGCAACTCGGGCATCTACACGCCCTATTCCTTCTTTGGGGGCGCCCTAGGGGCGGTATTGGGTGGCGTGTTGGTCGATCATCTGGGCTTTCGACCGGCCATGGCGATTCTCGGAGCGCTGACTGGCATTGGTTGTGCCTTGGCGTTGACCTTGCCTCACGTCGATCCGCCGGTACGCACGAGGCCGGCGCGCACCTTTCGTTGGGACGATCTGCGCGGGCTCGACCGACGGCTGGTGCTGGTGCTCGGCACCATCTTTGTGCACCGCCTCTTTTTCGCCGGCGTATTCTACGCGACCTTTGGTTACTATCTCCGCTCCCGCCTGCCCAACGGTGTAGCGTTGGGTGTCTGGGTCATGGGCGGCGCCACGCTCACCTCGGTGCTGTTGTGGCTCAAGGACCTGGTCACGGTGACGGCCGGCCCCACGTTGGGACGCCTCTCTGATCGGCTGCAAGACCGCCCTCTGGTGCTGGCCCTCTCACTGGGGTGCGGCGTGGCGGGTCTTTTGCTGCTGGCCTTCGGCGGCCACATCCTGTCGGTGCTCGTCTCGGTGGCACTGGTGGCCGTGGCCTACGGCATGCTACCGCCGCTGTTGGTGGCGTGGGTGGGAGACATCACCCTGGCCGAGCGCCGCAGCAGTGTCTTGGGCGTCTTTCAGGCAATGGGAGACCTGGGCTCGGGCCTGGGGCCGCTCTTTGCCTACCGTCTGGTCGAATCGGTCGATATTGGCGTGGTCTATGGGGTGTGCGCCGTGCTGCTACTGTTGCTGGTGCTGCCCATCCTGAGGGCACGGCAGCACACTGCGGTCAGCAGCGGCGTTTGACCGCCCCCAAGCTCGGCCCTAGGTGCGATAGTGGGCGTTGATGCTCACGTAATCGTGCGAGAGGTCGCTGGTCCAGACGGTGGCAGCGCTCTCGCCATGGCCCAGGTCGACCACGATCGTGATGTCGCTCTGTTCGAGAATCTCGCTCGCACGTGTCTCGTCGAGGTCATAGGGCTCGCCGGCTCGCACCAGCTGCAGATCGCCCAACCAGAGTGAGACTTTGGTCGCGTCGAGCGTGATGCCGCTATAGCCCACTGCGCAGAGAATGCGCCCCCAGTTGGCGTCACGGCCATAGATCGCCGTCTTGACCAAAGACGAGGTGGCCACCGACATGGCGGCCTGTTTGGCCTCTTCGCGGCTGCGTGCCCCTTGGACGGTGATCTCGATAAAGCGGGTAGCGCCCTCGCCATCGCGAGCGATGTCTTTGGCCAACTCGACCAGCAGGGTGGTGAGCCCGGCGCGAAAGGCCATATAGGCCTCTTGCGACGCCTCTTCGATCAACGACATGCTAGCCATGCCATTGCAGAGCAGCAACGCCGTATCGTTGGTTGAGGTATCGCCATCGATGGTAACCATGTTGAGCGATGCATCGACCGCCTCGCGCAAGGCTGCCTGGGCCAGCACAGGCGCCACAGGCGCATCGCAGGTGAGGGTGCACAGCAAAGTGGCCATGTTGGGGTGGATCATCCCCGAGCCCTTGGCCATGCCGGCCAGCGTAAAGCCCGTGCCGTTGTCTAGCCGTACGTGCAGGGCATGCTCTTTGGGGCGAGTGTCGGTGGTCATGATGGCGCGCGCCGCTTCATGGCCTGCTGCAACGTCGGCGCCGAGCGCAGCGGCGGCGGCCTGCACCCCGGCGGCGATCTTGTCCATCGGCAGTTGCTGTCCGATCACCCCGGTAGACATGACCATCATCGAGTCTGCCTCACAGCCTGTGGCTTGC
>JAAYDS010000293.1 GCA_012729155.1 Chloroflexota bacterium
AACGTCAGGGGGCAGCGCGGCATGTGGCAGGTGGCGCGGCGTCTGGGCTGGCGTGGGCTGCGCGAGGCGCTGCGGCGCCCGGTGATGCCGCCGCGCGAGGGCGGCTGGGCGCTGCCCCTTGAGCCTGGCGACGACGGCCCGCCGCTGCTGGTGGTGCGCGAGCTGCCGGCCGAGCAGCTGCAGCAAGTGCGCGCCTATGCGCGCGCGCAGCAGGCCACTGTCAACGACGTGCTGCTGGCGGCGTGGTATCGTGCCATCGCGCGGCTGGCGCCGCCGCCGCCCAACACACGCTTGAGCGTGGCCACGCACATGAGCCTGCGGCGCTACCTGCCTGGTGGGCGGGCCAACGCGGTGGCCAACCTCTCGCAGATGGTGCACACCTGCATTGGCACAGAGCTTGGCGCCACCCTTGCCGAGACGGTGGCTCGCGTCAAGGCCGAGATGGCGCGCATCAAGGCCGAGCCACCCTCGCTGGGCATGACGCTGGCGCTCTCTCTGCCCGCCTGGCTGCAGCGCCGGCTGCTGGCGCGCCATCGCCCCACACCGCCGGCCAGCGCTCGCACGGGCGACGGCACCGCGCCACGGCCGATGGGCAGCGGCGCGCCGCTGTTCAACAACATCGGGCGGGTCGACCCAACGCCGCTGACGCTGGGCGCGCCGGTGGTCAATGCCTATCTGACCGCCTGCGTGCCGGGGCCAGGCATGCGCGGCCTGCAGGTGGTACTGACCACTTGCGGCCAGCACGTGAACCTGGCTGTGGTGCTGCGAGATATCGCCGGCGATCGGCGCCTGCTCGCGCAGCTGCTGGATGCCTTTGAGCTCGAGCTGGCCGCAACGGCTGCCGTCTGAGCAACAGCAGGGGCCTCAGCCATGGCGATACCGCGGCTGAGGCCCCTGCCCTTTTACCTGGGCGTCACCCCTGGTGGCCAGGTCAGCTCCTCTCGCTCGACAGCCCGGCCGTGTCGATCTATGGGGTCGGGCTCTGGAAGGGAGACGGGCGCCAGCAGAGTCTCACAGGTCTCGACGTTGCGGCTGGGCACATAGTCGGGCCCTTTCTTGATGGTCACGTCGAGCACGCAGAACTCGGCAGGGGCCACGGTGGCGCGCTGCGAGAACTCGGCCAAACCGAGCCTGTTGGGGCTGGCCGTCTGCGTCACGGTCGAGCCGTCGGGCCACGTCCACACGCCCAGCACGGTGGCTTTGGCCACAGTGACGGCGCCATCTGTCCGGATGGTCACCGCGGCGGTGTAGGTGTTTGCCTTTCTGCTGGGCTTGGTGCTGATGCTGATATCTTGCACCCACACGGCAGGCCCCACGGGAGCGCTGCAGGCGTCGCCCACGCCATCGCCGTCGCTATCGGCCTGGTCGGGGTTGGCGGTGTCGGGACAGTTGTCGACGCAGTCCATCACCCCGTCACCGTCGTTGTCGGCATCCTCCACACCACAGCCGCAGACGCCGGGGTCGGTCTTGCCGGGGTCGAGCGGACAGCCGTCGTGGCAGTCATAGGTGCCGTCGCCGTCGCTGTCCACATCTGGCAGGCCACAGCCGCAGACGCCGGGCTCGTACTTGTCGGCGTCGTAGGGGCAGCCATCGCAGGCATCGCCGGCCAAGTCGGCATCGCTGTTGGCCTGATCGGGGTTGGACACCAGGACGCAGTTATCGATACAGTCGGCCACACCGTCGTCATCGCTGTGCACGTCTCGCGTGCCGCAGCCGCACTGGCCGGGCTCGGTCTTGAGCGAATCGAATTGG
>JAAYDS010000294.1 GCA_012729155.1 Chloroflexota bacterium
GCGGCGCGCTCGGATGACGGCATACGCGTCTACCTCGATGGTGCTCTCATCCTCGACAACTGGCGCGACCAGGAGGCCGTGCCCGCTCGCGTGGAGCTCTATGTCGAGGCGGGTGAGCACCTCATCCAGGTCGAGTACTATGAGAATGGTGGTGACGCTGCTGTGTCGCTGGGCTGGGAGCTACAAGGCTTGTACCCGGCCTGGAAGGGCGAGTACTTTGACAACACGGCGCTGAGCGGTCAGCCCGTGCTGGTGCGCAACGACAACGAGATCTCGTTCAACTGGGGCACCAACGCGCCCGACCCTCGCTTGCCCAGCAACAACTTTGGCGTGCGCTGGTCGCGCTCGCTGCTGTTGCCCGAGGGCGCCTATCGCTTCTTGGCACGTGCCGACGACGGCGTGCGCGTGTGGGTTGGCGATCGGCTCATCATTGACGAATGGCACGAGGCCCGCGCCGACACCTACGAAGGCTACATCTGGCTAGACTCGCAGCCGCACAAGGTGCGCATCGAGTACTATGATGGTGGCGGCAACGCCAATGTCAACGTTTGGTGGGAGCAGGTGACGCGCTTTTCGGGTTGGCGCGGCGAGTACTATGCCAACCGCAACCTCGATGGACCGCCCCATTTTGTGCGCAACGATGACGAGATCGACTTTAACTGGGGCACTGGCTCGGTGGGCTACGGCCTGCCTGCGGATAGCTTTGCGGTCCGCTGGACGCGCACCACGCGGCTGCAAACAGGCACCTACTACTTTGCGGTGCAGGCCGACGATGGTGTGCGTCTGTACATCGACGACCGGCTGGTGATCGATGAGTGGCACGACGCCTCAGGTGCGCTTTACGACGTGTTGGTCAACATCAAGGAGGGGCAGCACAAGCTGGTGCTCGAGTACTATGATCGTGGGGCGCACGCACTGGTGCAAATGGCCTGGCGGCTGATGGGCACGGCCACGCCGACGGCCACGATCACGCCGACGGCCACCGTCACGGCGACAGCAACAGTCACGCAGACCGCCACGGCAACGGCCACCACGGCCGTTCCGCCTACGGCTACCTTTACACATACGCCCACTGCCACGGCGACACCGACCGCGACGGCCACGGCAACACCCACAGCAACAGCGACCGCGACAGCAACAGCGACCGTCACTGAGGCGCCCAGCGAAGAGCCGACCCTGGCCGCAACCGAACCGAGCTCGCCAGAGCCGGACGATAGCGACGAGTGACAGCCTGACCATGCTGCGCATCGCGATGGTGGGCCCCTTTGGCCTGCGCCCCAAGGGCACCATGGCCGTGCGGGCGCTGCCTCTGGCGCTCGCCCTGACGGAGCGCGGGCATCGCGTCAAGCTGATCATGCCGCCCTGGCACACACAAGAGCCCCCCCGCACGTGGCACGAGGCGGGTGTCGAGCTCGAGTATGTGCCTCTGGGGCCATTGCGCGGCCATGCCTCTGCGCCGTGGATTGTGCAGCGCCTGCTGCGCGCGACGCTGGCCTGGCAGCCCGATGTCGTGCATGCCTTCAAGCCCAAGGCCTATGCTGGGCTCACGGCCTGGTGGCTCTGGCAAGGGCGTCTTCGGCACGGCGCGCCAGCGCTGCTGGTAGACGAGGACGACTGGGAGGGTCGTGGCGGCTGGGAGGCGCTCGAGGCGTACCCTCTCGTGCAGCGCAGCCTCTTTCGCTGGCAAGAGCGCTGGGGTCTGACCCACGCGCACGGCGTTACCCTGGCCAGCGAGGCGCTGCAGACCCTCGCCTGGAGCCTGGGGGTGCCCCCCGCACAGACCACTTGGCTGCCCAACGGCTCAACGCTGCCTTGCACCGACACACCGCCTGCACCTACACCCTCCACGCTGCTGCTCTACACGCGGTTCGCCGAGTTCGATCCGCTGCGGCCGGTGGCGGTGCTGCAGGCGCTGGCCGAGCGCGTTCCGGCGGTGCGGCTGCGGGTGGTGGGCCAGGCGCTTGACCCTGCCCGCGAAGAGGCCTTTGATCAGGCGGTTGTGGCCGCCGGCCTCACCGAGCGCGTCGAGCGCTGCGGCTGGGTGCCACCCAACGAGCTGCCACGCTTGCTGACCGGCTGCCGTCTGGCGCTTTGGCCGTTCGATGACAGCCTCATCAACCGCTGCAAGTGCTCGGTCAAGCTGGCCGATCTGGCCCGCCTGGGCATCCCCGTAGTAGCCGATGACGTGGGCGAGGTGTCGCGCTATGTGATCCATGGAGAGACCGGCTGGCTGACGCCCCCAGGCGATGTGTCGGCCATGGTCGCGCGGGCGGCGCAACTGCTGGACGACCAGGCACTCGCAGGGCGCATGGGGCTGGCGGCGAGGAGCCGCTATGCTGAGTTGTATGACTGGTCACACCTGGCTGCCCTGGCCGAGACCGCCTATACAGGCGCCCTGGCCCGGCGACAACATGCTTCAGGAGGTTGAACACTATGAACAAGTACCCGTTACTGGACAGAGAACGCCTGCTTGAGCGGCTGGCCCTGCCCTCAGGCCCCGCAGACGTGGTGATGGACACCGACACATTCAACGAGATCGACGACCAGTTTGCGGTGACCTACGCACTGCTCTCGCCCCAACTGAACGTCAAGGCGCTCTATGCGGCGCCCTTTTTCAATACCAACTCCACCAGCCCGGCCGACGGCATGGAGCGCAGCTATCAAGAGCTGTTGCGACTGCTCGATCGCCTGGGCCGCAGCGCCGAGGGCATGGTCTTTCGCGGCTCGGCCGGCTACCTGCCCGCCAAGGGCCAGCCTGTGCAGAGCGATGCCGCCCAGGACCTGATTGCCAAAGCGATGGCCCAGGGAAACGAGCCGCTTTATGTGCTCACCATCGGCTGCATCACCAACGTGGCCTCTGCGCTGCTGCTCGAGCCGCGCATCGCTGAAAAGATCGTCATCGTGTGGCTGGGCGGACACCCCACCTACTGGGAGGATGCCCGCGAGTTCAACCTGATGCAAGACGTGCCCGCTGCACAGGTGATATTCGATAGTGGCGTGCCGCTGGTGCTGATGCCCTGCATTAACGTAACCGAGCATCTTCGCACCACCCTGCCAGAGATTGAGGCCTACGTCAAAGGCCGTGGCGCCATCGGCGATTATCTCTATGAGACCTACCGCAACTGCCACGACGATCACTTTGCCTACTCGCGCGTCATCTGGGATATCAGCGCGGTGGCCTTTATGAACGACCCCAGCTGGACGCCAACGCGTATCGAGCCCTCGCCAGTGTTGCGCGACGACATCACCTGGGGGCCCAACGACCCCGCTCGCCATCCGGTGCGCATCGCCTATCGCATGAACCGCGATGCCATCTTCAGAGATCTATTCAGCAAGCTGGCCGCTAACGCCTGATGCCAGAACGTCAACGGGCGGCCACGTCTGGTGGGGCCGCCCGTTGTGCTTGCGCAGCGCTAGAGCGCCTTGACTTCGATGGCGTCGACGTTGAGCCGTCCTTCCTCAATGAGCAGCCCGATGCCGCCGCCCTCGAACGGATCATTGACAGTTCGATCGAATAGCACCTGCCCATCGATGCAGGCCTGCAGCCTGTTGCCCTGCACTGTCAACTTGAGGTCATACCAGCGATAGAGCGCCCAGTCGTAGCGCGCCTCGGCCAGCACGCGGCGCTCATAGCGCCGTTCGACCAGGCGCGCCACGCCGCCTTTGACCAGTTCGAGCGCATAGTAGCGCTCGAGGCCCTGCACCCTGGCCGCCAGCCCAAACGTCTCGGACAGGTTGGCCTGGCAGCGAGCGTGCACGGTGTAATCGCGCCAGTCGCGTGTGCCCTGCAAGATCATGCCCAGGCCGCGGTTCTGAATGACGGTGTAGAGGCTTTCTCGGCCATGAGCCAGATCGGTGCAGGCCACCGCCCAGGTATCGAGCCAACGCTGGCCGGCGTGCGCCGGTTGGTCAAACCGCAGCGTAGGAGCGCCGCTCCAGGTGAGCCAGTCGAGGTAGACGGTGCCATCGACTCGCGCCGTAGATGCAAACTCGAGCCCCACCGCCGCAGCGGGGCAGCCAGCCGGCAGGTCGACCGTCCATGCCAGCTCGACATCCTTGCCCGGCGCCAGCGTCAGGGCTGGGGGGCCGTACGGCTCGAGGGCGTCTGCCGGCCCGTGGGCCAGCACCACCAGCCGCACCTGCACCGGCCCACTCAGAGCGCGGTCGGCCTCGAGGCGGGCGCGCACCGTCTGCCCGGGGTAAAGCGTGGGGCAGGCGACCATGCGATAGCCCCCCGAGGCGGACATCGCGGGCAGGGTCTCGGTGAGCACCCGTGCCAGGCGGCCATCGGCCAGGCCACTGAGATGCATGGCAAGGGCACGCTGGCCAACGGCGCTATGACCGCCGATGTTCTCTACCCACACGGTGCCGCGGCAGAGCGGCGAGTCGTCGGGCTGAAAGCCCTGCACCGCGCCGGGCAGCTCAAAGTGGTAGCGTGCGCCCTGCTTGGGCTGCCACGGCGTGCCGCCATCGAGCGCCTGATGGATGTTGATGACCTGCTGCGCCTCGAGCACTGCATCGGTGACGGTGCGCCCCGCCTCAGCCGCGGCCACATACATGCGGTCGGCCACCGGGCCCCGCCAGTCGGGGCCATCGTCCAGACCAGCCAGGCCATTCTTGATGCCCATCAGGCAACCCACGTTGCCCGCGTTGCAGTCGGTATCCCAGCCAGCGGTGTTGACGATGCTCAGCGCCCTCGAAAAGCTATCGTCGCTATAGAGCAGCGCCAGGATGATGAGCGCATGGTTGGGCACCATGTGGCAGTTGCCACCGTACTTGTCATAGCCATAGTGCGCAGCGATTTGCGCAAAGGCGTCGTGCCAGTCGCTGTAACGCACGCGCCAGCTGCGCAGGTCATCGATCAGGCGGTTGATGAGCGAATCGCGGGGGATGACGCCCTGGCCCACGTCGAGCAGCCTGTCGATATCGGGTTCGACAAATGCCTGCGCCTCCATAGCGGCCACCACCTGCGCGCCGTGGATCGCCACCCCATCATGGCTGACGCTGGCGGCCCGTCGGGCCAAATCGGCAGCGAGTTCGGGCTCTCCTGGCGCGATCATAGCCCAGCCATCGATAAAGATCTGGGCGCCGATCTGCTCTGCCACCAGTTGACCGTTGAGGGCCATCGAACCGCTCTCGGGCGCACGGATGCCTTGCGCCAGCCGCAGATAGGCGGTGTTCTCGGTAGACATGCCCAGCCCGCCCCACCAGAGGATCGTCTTGTTCTCGATCAGATAGTTGAGCCAGGTGTCACCGATCTGCGCGGCGGTCAGGTCGAGGGTGTTGCCGGAATCGGGCATAGCCCGCAGGAAGGCAAAGGTGCCCGAGATGTCGTCATCGACGACGATGAGCGGCTTGGCCAAGTGCTCGTGCACATAGAACTTGACCTCGCCCAGTCGAGCCATGATCTGCTCATAGGTCCAGCCCTCAAAGGGGCGCCCCAGGTACACGCCGATGATCTTCCCAAGCACGCCCGCATAGACGCGCTCGTAATAGTCCTGGACATCTCTTAGCATCTCGCTCCTCTCCGCAAATCGATGGTGGCCGATGCCGCCTCGGCGTATGCACTCCTTGTACTCGACAACGCTCCCTTCAGCAATACAGGACGGTTATGCACCGTCAGCGCGTCGTTTTCCCCAGGATGTCCACCATTGTGCACAGGTTATCCACAAGGCGCTGTGCACCTGGCGTGCACTGCCCTGGCATCGGAGCTTTTGGCCCAGGCTGAGCCCTTATGTACAATGAAGCCGCTTGCTCGAATGACCAGGCACGGCCGGCACCGCGCCGGTACCACCCCCCCGCCGACGGGGAGAGGAGACCTTGCATCGATGAATCGGCTCAAAACACCGCAGATTGTGACCTTGCTCGCGGCGCTGGTGGTGATTGCCAGCCTGGTGTTCTTGCGCTTTCCGAACCGGTCTGGTGCCAGGCCAGACGTCGTTGCCCAGGCAGCGCGGGCCACACGCACACCCACGCCCGTGCCGCCCACGCCAACGCCTGTGCCAGCCACCAACACACCAGTGCCCCCTACACCCACGCCTGTGCCACCCACGGCAACGCCCGAGCCAGCCACGCCAACGCCCGAGCCGGCGACAGCGACGCCTGTGCCGCCGACGGCAACGGCTGCACCCACCCAGCGGCCCGCCACTGCCGTACCGCCTACGGCCGTGCCCGCGCCTGTGCAGGTGCTCAGCTCCATCGAGCTGCCCAACATCGAGGGCGGAAACGGCCTGGCCGTGATCAACTATGAGGACTGGGGCGTCACTGAGAGCGCCTATTATGTCACGGGGAGCGATGGCCACCGTTACCGCTGCGAACTCGGCTTCTTGAGCAACCCCGCGTCGGTGCAGCGCGCACAAGATTACTGGTCATGGGCGCAACGCGGCGGCGGCGCCTGGAACTGGATCATCCGCATGCGCTACAAACCGAGCTGGACCGGCTGCCCTGGCGATCGCGCCATCTGCTACGAAGGCCGCGACAACAACGCTCAGATGCAGGTCAACTCTGAGATCTATATCAAAGACTGGGCCTGGCAGTCGCTGCTCAATGATCACCTTGCCGGCGGTTGGACGGCCACAACGCGCAATACGCACTATGGCGAGATCCAGCGAGGCATCTTCCGATTCGTCATCAACATCGACCCACCCGACATCCCGGTGATCGGGTTCCGCTTCACACGCGTCGATTAGCGGTCGACGACGATGCCAAACGCCCGCACCATCAGGTGCGGGCGTTCTCTTATGTCAGCGCTCTCAGGCGCCCGAGGGACCGGCGGCGTAGCGCTCACAGATGCGGCGAAAGTGAAAACCGTAGATGGCCAGCGTCACCGCCTGGCTAAAGACACGCGGCCGCCTCACTGCCGCCCAGGCAATCAACTTCCAGTACTCGAAGCGCTCTTTGCCCTTGATGCCCAGCTCGATCGTCGACCGCAAGAAGGCCTTGATGTGTTCGCGGCTCAAGACATGGCGCACAGAGGCCGGCGGCTCGTAGGCCGAGAGGAAGGTGCGCACGCGCTGATAGTAGGCCTTGGGGGCATAGATCGTGGTGAGGATGCGTCGATAGCCCTCGTGCAGCAGGTCGACATCCATTTGGGGCTCAAAGTTCATGGTGTTATCGGTGTTGTTGCCCGAGAACTCGTCTAGCAGGCGGCCCTCGCGTTGCAGGCGATCATAGAGGCGTGTCCCATGGGGCGCCTGCAGCAGCCCTACCATCGCGGCAACAATGCCACTCCGCTGGATGAACTGAATCTGCCGCTCAAAGATCGAGGGCGTGTCGGCGTCGAACCCCACGATAAAGCCGCCCTGCACCTCGAGCCCGGCCTGCTGCAGCGTACGCACAGTCTCGATCAGGTCGCGGCCCTCGTTCTGGCGCTTGTTACACTCGGCCAGGCTGGCATCGTCGGGCGTCTCGATGCCCACAAAAACCTTCTCAAAGCCGGCGTCTACTATCATCTGCAGCAGCTCGGGGTCATCGGCCAGGTTGACCGAGACCTCTGTGTGAAAGCCAAAGCCTTTCTTGCCCTGGCGCCATTCGATGAGCGCCGGCAGCACCTCTTGCTTGAGCACGCGCTTGTTGCCGATAAAGTTGTCGTCTACGAAAAAGACGCTCCCGTGCCAGCCCAGCGCGTGCAGGCTGTCCAGCTCGGCCACAATCTGCGGGGTGCTCTTGACGCGCGGGCGGTGCCCGAACATGGCCGTGATGCTGCAGAACTCGCAGTCAAAGGGGCAGCCCCGCGAGAACTGGATGCACATGTCCGAGTACTTGGTCAAGTCGGCCAGCTCCCAACGCGGCAGTGGCGTTTGGGTCAGATCGGCATAGCCATCAGCGCGGTAGACGCGCTGCGCGGTGCCCGCGGCCCAGTCCTCCAAAAAGCGAGGCAAGGTGCACTCGCCCTCATCGAGCACAAAATGGTCGACCCTGTCAAAGCTCTCATATTCGCCCAAAAAGAGCGGGCCGCCTGCGACGATGGTCAGACCGGCCTTGGCGCAGCGGTCGATCACATCAACAGTCGATTCGCGCTGCGCCACCATGGCGCTGACCATAGCCATATCGGCCCAGCGCAGATCGTCCTCGCGCAACCGCTGCACATTCAGGTCGACCAGACGCAGATCCCAGTCATCGGGCAACATCGCAGCGATGGTCAACAGCCCCAGAGGGGGAAAGCTGGCGTGCTTGCGGATAAAGCGCAAGGCATGCTTGAAACTCCAAAAGGTGTCGGGAAACTCGGGATACAGCAACAGTACGCGCATGAGACCTCCAGCAGTAAACACTCACCTATAAGACACGCCAGCGCGCCCAGAGTTGCGCTGTTATCGAGCAGTGGAAATACCGCCTCATGGTTAGCGTGCCTCCTAGCCGATGGGCATGTGTCTACAAGGGGGTTGTCAGACGGGCGATGCACTGGTTTGGGCACTTCAGGCTCACGCGCGGCGACACCCTCGGCATGTTTATGGGTTGCGGTCAGCTGTCGGAGTGATTACCGTTAAGGCACCCATCGAGAGGCAGGGGCAGCTCAGCATTGGCCCGGGCACAGTGATGCTGGGTAGGGCTGGCGGGTATGGGCAGGTGCAAAACACCGAAGCGAAAGGTGTTGTCCTTGGCGACAGTGCGCTGATAGCGAGAACAAGAGACCTGTTGCTAAATGGCCTGCAGACTTTTGGTCGAAGAGTATCGGGCGCTCTGGCTATCTCACCATGACATTTTCACCGGTGCATGACAGCTTGACGCTGCGCGTCGCGATACTATACTGCACAATGCTGGCGCCCTGGATCGCCTGTGTGCCGGCAGAGCGCCACGCCGCTCTTAACCACGTCTCCGGTCAGCCCCATTGGTCGTCGCGGGCCCAGCGCCGCACCCACAAAGGCAAACGACGATGCGAGCACTCTGGCGCTCATTGCGCTATCTCAAGACCTACTGGCAGCAGACAGCGATCATCATCATCGCGTTGCTGATCAGCTCTGGGACCATGCTGGCCCTGCCCAGGCTGGCGCAGATGATCATCGATGATGGCATCGCCGGACGAAACCCCCGCCTGGTGATCGGCCTGTCGCTGACCATGATGCTGCTGGGCCTGGTGCGTGCCCTGTTCCAGTTTGCGCAGGGGGCGCTCTCGGCCCGTATTGCCCATGGCATCGCCTACGATCTGCGCAATGACCTGTACGCCAAGATCCAGTCGCTCTCTTTTAGCTATCACGACCGCAGCCACACCGGGCAGCTTCTAACGCGCGCCACCTCTGATGTCGAGCTGGTGCAGGGCTTTGTGGGGCGCGGCGCCACCACTTTTCTCTCATCGCTGGTGATGATCACCGGGGCGCTGATCTTTTTGTTTGCCACCGACCCCCGCCTGGCGCTGATCATGTTGGTGCTGATGCCGCTCACATTGGCGCTGTTTGGCGCCTTTGCGCGGCCAGCTATGCCGCTCTTTAAGGCCATCCAGGAGAAGCTCTCGGCGCTGAACACGGTGCTGCAAGAGAATTTCGGCGGCGTGCGCGTCATCAAGGCACTGGGGCGCGAAGATCACGAGGAGAAGCGCTTTGACATCATCAACGTGGAATACATGGAGCTGGCGCTGCGCGTCAACCGGTTGATCTCGCTCGCCTTTCCCACCATGTTCGGTCTCTTGAGCCTCGCCACCCTGGCGGTTTATTGGATCGGCGGGCGCCAGGTGATTCTGGGCGGGTTGACGCTGGGCGAGCTGGTGGCCTTTGCCAACTATATCACCATGGCCTTTTTCCCCGTGATCGCTCTGGGGGGAATGATCGCCTTTGTGGCCACCGCAGGCGCATCGGCTACGCGCATCTTTGAGATCCTCGATGCCGCCGTCGACATCACCGAAAAGCCCACTGCCATCGACCTTCCCAGGGCTAAAGGGCACATAGAGTTCGACCAGGTTGGCTTTCGCTACATCGCCGAGGGCGACCCCGTGCTTTGCGAGGTAAGCTTTACGGTCGAGCCAGGGCAGACTCTGGCCCTGCTGGGCGCCACCGGTTCGGGCAAATCAACCATCATCAACCTGATCCCTCGTTTCTATGACGTCACCGAGGGCGCGGTGCTGATTGATGGTTATGATGTGCGTGATCTCACGCTCGACTCGCTTCGTAGCCAGATCGGCATTGTTCTGCAAGAGACGACCCTATTCGAGGGCACCATCCGCGAGAACCTGGCCTTTGGCCGTGCCGATGCCAGCCAAGAGGCGATCGAGCAGGCGGCGCGCGCCGCCGAAGCGCACGAGTTCATCATGTCCTTTACTGATGGCTATGACACCCATGTTGGCGAGCGCGGCGTGACGCTGTCGGGTGGCCAGAAGCAGCGCATCGCCATTGCACGGGCGCTGCTACGCGACCCGCGCATACTGATCCTCGACGACGCTACCTCGAGCGTCGACCTCTCCACCGAGTTTCGCATTCAACAAGCCCTGGAGAGGTTGATGGCGGGACGGACCAGCATTGTCATCGCCCAGCGCGTGGCGACGGTGCTCAACGCCGACCAGATTCTGGTGCTCGACAATGGCAGAGTGGCGGCGCGAGGCACTCACGAAGCTCTGCTCGAGAACAGCGAGCTGTACGCCGAGATCTATAGCTCACAGCTGGTTGACGATCGCGTGGCCAACGACGCAGCTGCGCCGCAGGGGGTGGCATGATGCACCATCAAGGTAGCATAACCGAGACCGCACCCGCCCAGAGCGCGAGCGCGATCTTGCGCAAGCTCTGGCCCTACTTTAGGCCGTACAGCGCGCGGCTGTCTTGGGTGGGTTTCATTGCCGTTGTTGCCACCCTGGTTGAGCTATCGGCACCCTATCTGATCGGTGTGGCTGTAGATGGGTTCATCGGCGCTACCGAGAGCGCCACCTACCCCTGGCTGCAGTTGCTGGTAGGGCAGGCCCCCGATCGACTTCGAGGGCTCTCGACGGTGATGATCCTGCTCCTGGTCTCGTACGCCCTGAGCTGGGGGCTCAACGTGGTCCAGTTTCGAGCTATGGTGCGCGTGGCCCAAAGCGTCTTGCTGCACCTGCGTGCGCAGATCCTCGCCAAGCTGCACGACCTCTCGCTCGATTTCTACGATCAGCACGAGGCCGGCGACCTGATGAGCCGCCTCACCAACGACACTCAGACCATCAACGACGTGTTTGGGGTGGGCATTACTCGGGTGATCCGCATGGTACTGGGCATGGTGGGCATCATCATCGCAATGGTAGCGCTGAACTGGCGGCTGGCCCTGGCCTCGTACACGGTGCTGCCGGTGATTCTGCTGGTGACGCTCTTTTTCACGCGGCGGGTGCGCCGGGCCTACCGCGAGGCGCGCAGAACCATCGGCGAGGTGAGCGCCGAACTGCAGGAAAATATCGCCGGTGTGCGCGAGGTGCAGGCCTTTGCGCGAGAGGATGAGACCATCAGCGAGTTTCGTGCTGTGAATGCCCGCAACCGAAACGCTAACGTGCGCGCCGAGACGCTCAGCGCGCTCTATTCGCCCGTCCTCGATGTGCTCAGCATTGTGGCACTGGCCATTGTGGTTGGCTATGGTGGCTATCTCTACCTGCACACACCGCCGCTGGTCACCATCGGCACCATCGTCACTTTCTCATCCTACGTGCCGCGCTTTTACGACCCCATCCGCGAGTTGGCCATGCTCTTTGCACAGCTCCAATCGGCCATCGCCGGCTCGGAGCGCATCTTTGAACTGCTGGAGCAGACGCCCACCGTGGCCGACCGGCCCGGCGCGCGCGAGATCACCGATGTGGTCGGCCACATCGAATACGACCGCGTGTCATTCCGTTACGTGGCCGAGGAGCCCGTGCTCGACAAGGTTTCGGCCATCATCGTGCCAAGGCAAACCGTGGCGCTGGTGGGGCCTACCGGCGCTGGCAAGACCACCTTTGCCAACCTGCTGCTGCGCTTTTACGATCCAGAGGATGGCCGCATCCTCATCGACGGCCATGACATCCGCGAGTTCACCCAGGCAAGCCTGCGCTCGCACATGGGTGTGGTGCCACAAGACACCTTTCTCTTTTCAGGCACGGTCATGGACAACATCCGCTATGGGAGGCTGGAGGCGAGCGATGATGAGGTAATCGCAGCGGCCGTGACGGCCAACGCCCACAGCTTTATCGAGCGGCTGCCCAAAGGCTACCAGACCGAGGTAGGCGAACGCGGCTCAACCCTCAGCCAGGGCAACCGCCAGTTGCTGGCCATCGCGCGCGCCGTGCTCAAGGCGCCACCGATCCTGATCCTCGACGAGGCCACCAGCTCGGTGGATACGCGTACCGAGCGCCTGATTCAGGCAGCGCTCGACAAGCTCATGTCTTGCTGCACCAGTATCGTCATTGCGCACCGCCTGAGCACCATCCGCAATGCCGACCAGATCCTGGTGATCGACCAGGGCCAGATCATCGAGCGCGGCCGCCACGACGAGCTGGTAGCCGCTGGCGGCGCCTATAGCCAACTCTACATGAGCCAGTTCCGGCGCCAACTCGACATCGAGGCGCAGACAAGCTCGCCGGGCGGAGCAGCATAAGCCTGGGGCGGCAGCAGACGCCGCCCCAGCGACGCGTGCTAGTCCAATAGCACGCAGCCTGCACCCAGGCGCTGTCGCGGCTCGCCGTCGAACTCGAACTTGAGAACGGCGATGCCCACCTCGGGGTCAAGGCTCTCGGTCGGCAAGCCGGTCATAATCAGGCGATCACCCTGCTGCGCAAAGGCGATCTCTGCGCCGCTGGCAAGATGGCTGATGCGCTTGACGGGCGTCTGCAGCCCTCCGATGGTAAGCGTGTCGCCGGGCCAGCGGTGGCACCAGTAGTAGCCAATGTTGCCCTTGAGCGTCCACGAGCCGGTCGGTAGCCACTCCATACGCCCGCGCACGCGATCGACCTGCCCATAGAGCGCCTCGCCGTTGGCGGCCAGCCAGCGGCCCACGGTCTCAAGACGCGCATACGCCTCGTCGGGCACAGAGCCGTCGGGGCGCGGGCCGATATTCAACAGCAGGTTGCCGCCGCCGGCGCTGGCCTCTTGCAGCATCTGCACCACGCGTCGCGCCGAATGCCAGTCGATGGCCGCAGGCATATAGCCCCACGAGCCGTTGAAGGTCATGCAGGCCTCCCAAGCGCGCCCCTCGGCCTCGGCGGTGACGTGCTCCTCAGGTGTGCCAAAATCCTCATCGAGCTGACAACGGTTGTTGATGATGATCTCGGGCTGCAGCTCGCGCACCATGGCGTTCATCTCATAGGTCTCCCAGGCCTCGGGCGAGCGCAAAGGCCAAGAGACGTCGTACCAGAGGATGTCGAGCTTGCCGAACCGGGTGCAGAGCTCATGCACGCAGCCCTGGGTAAAGTCGAGAAAGCGCCGTCGGGCCGCCTCATCGTGGGCGCAACGGGCGCCATCGGGATGATGCCAGTCCATGAGCGAGTAGTAGAACCCCACCCGCAGGCCAAACTCGTGGCAGGCGTCCACATACTCGGCCACCAGGTCGCGTCCTGGGCCACGCTTGACGGCGTTGTAGTCGGTCTGGGCCGTGTCCCACAAACAGAACCCCTCGTGGTGCTTGGTGGTGAGCACCATGTACTTCATACCGGCCTCTTTGGCCAGGCGTGCCCACTCGCGAGCAGGCCTCGGGCCGGGCTTCCAGGTGTCGGCCAGCGGCTCGTACTCGGCCACGGGGATGCGCTCTCGGTTCATCACCCACTCGTGGCGCCCCAGCTGCGAGTAGAGCCCCCAGTGCACAAACATGCCAAAGCGCGCCGCATGCCACCATGCCATGCGCTCGGTACGGGTGGCGGCGGCCGCCTGTAGATACGCCTGATGATCCATCGTCAGACCTCCTGCGTAGAATTGCGACTGACGTCGCTAGACGATACGCCAGATCGGCGGATTTGGGTAGCAGCTGACAGGCAAGCTTAGCTCGTCGGCCAGCCGTCGGGCGAACTCGCGCAGGCCCTCGTTCTCAGACACCTCATGGCTGGTCTCGATCATGCCGATGCCAAGTTCAGCAGCGAACCTGGCGCCATAGTTGTCCGACTCGCCCGCGATGAGCACATCGCAGCCCAGCGCAACCAGACTCTGCAGATAGCCCACGTTGACAAAGAGCGCCATGCCGCCCCACGGAAGGCCTACACGGCAAACCCGCTGGTCCAGACCATGAGGAGCGACTACACGCACTGCCTCCAGGCCAGTGACCGCCTTGACTCGCTCGGCCAGTTGGCCCACCGTGCATGGCGCGATGGCAAAGATGCGCGCCATACCATTGCCAGCCACGGCGTCACACAGGCCCAGCTGCCGCGCAAAGGCGTCATAGATGCACAGTTCATCCGCCGAGCCGTGCACGCGCAGCAGGCTCAAGCCATGCCGTTCTAGCGCGGCACGGCGCTGCGCGTTGGTGGGCCACTCTTGCCAGTTGCTGGGGTTATCGCTGCGCACCACGGCATCATACGGGTAATAGAGACTCTCGTGAGCAATCACGAGTTGAGCACCTTGCGCGGCTGCGACCTCGAGTGCCTGTGGTGAGGCCATCCAGCACACCATGATGCGCTCGACCTCGGCGTCGGGCCGTCCGTGATGTAACCCCTCGTCGCGATGCAGCGAGTGGCCCACCATGCGCTCGATCATCGCGATCACATCGTTGACAGTGCTCATCGGCTCTCCTCATCTGCCGCTTGACGGCGTATGAACGCTGTGGATATTATCGCTCCAGAAGACTGACTGGAGCTCGCCATGTTCAGATCAGCAAAGCCCTGTGCGCTCCTGCTCATCGCGGCGCTCATGCTGCCTTGCGCCACCGTGGCTGAGAGCCACAGCGCTCCTGTGGCTCTCGCCATCAGGTTGAGCCAAGAGAGTGGCGCCGTCAAGGCAGGCTGCTCGCCCCACACGTCGTCCTTAGCCCAGACCACTGACACCCTCGCTGTTGCGCCGCAAGAGATCGTGCTGGCGCTGCCCCTGGCGCAGACTGCCACTCAGACGCTACAGGTGACCAACACCGGCGCAACCAAAGTGCATCTCTACCTCGATGCCGCCAACCGCGGCGACCCTAGCACCACTGTGCTGGGGGCGACCCCGCCGTACCGCCTCCTGGTAGTGACGCCTGACACCGATGCCAACCTCGCTGCGTTGCGCAGCGTGCTCGATGGCCTCGCTGACGTCGCCTGGGCCGTGTGGGATTCCACCGCGGGCACGCCCTCTAGCAGCGACCTGCTGCCCTACGATGTGGTGCTGGTGGGTAACGCCACGCTCTGGCAGAGCGCTGGCCTGTCTCCTGCCGCCCTGAGCCAGGCGTTGGCTGGCTATATCGAGCTCGGCGGCAAGGTCATCGAGACGTTGCTGGTGGCCCAGGCTACAGACTGGGGCCTCTCTGGTCCCTATTTCGACCGCGGTCATGCCCCGTTGCTCCCCGCGGCGACACTATTACCCGGCCCGCTACAGGTGACGGTGATCGACGCCGAGCACGCGCTGGCGGCAGGCCTCAACGATATGACCCCCTCACAGGCACTGAACACGTCCGCACGTCCCGGCGTGTCGGTGCCGGCCGTCTTCGCGGGTACAGATGTGCCCTATGTGGCCGCCACCGACGACGTTGTCGCCATCAATCAGCAGCTATGCCACGGGAACTGGGCTAGCAGCGACCTGGACGCGCTGCTGCAAGCGGCCATCATCTGGCTGTGCGGCGAACGCGCCGCATGGCTGCGAGTCGAGCCGAGCGAGGCGAACCTGGCCCCCGGCGAGACGCTGGATGCGACCGTCCAGATCGATCTCGCGGCCGCTCTCACGCCCAGGGTGTACCGCGGAGAGATCAGGCTTGTCAGTGGCGATTCAACCCTGAGCATGCTGGCGGTGCCGGTCGAGGCTGCAGCTCTGGTAGACCTCAGCACGGGCCGCCTCAGTGGGACGATCACCAGCGACTTGCCCGGCGGGCCGCTGATGGGCGTCGAGGTGAGCGCCAGAGCAGGCGCGGCGGGACCGCATATCGACACAACTGACGCGCGGGGCGCCTACAGCCTCTGGCTCTCGCCCGGCGACTATACGGTGACCTTTAGCAGGCTCGGCTATGCCCAGCAACACGAGACGGTCCACCTGTCGTCCCAGGAACGCATGGTCGTCGATGTTGCGATGGTCTATGCCACCCCAAGGCTACGCATCTCGCCTGAGCGTGTGGTGATCGAAGCGCCTGGCGTTCATACGATTGTGGGCGTCATCGCCAACGACGGCGCTGGTGTGCTGTCCTTTGAGCTGGATACTGCCGGCCGACCCTGGATCGACATCGAGCCGAGCAGCGGCACCGTAGCCGCCGGCGATAGCGTGCCTCTGTTGCTGCGTCTCGACACCGCCCTGGCCCAGCCAGGATGGAATGTGGCGCAACTGGCGATCAGCACCAATGACAC